>SEDG01000887.1 GCA_004295885.1 Pedobacter sp.
TGTTTAACTCCTTTCGGGAAGTTTTTAGCTGATTTTTCCATCAACTTTGCGATGGCAATTTGAATTTGATTGGAGTTAGAACCTGCTAACTGAACCACACCTATATTAATACCTGGCTTGCCATTAACCCTTGTAAAGTTGGTATAAGAATAAGCTCCAAATTCTATCCTAGCTAAATCTTTTAACCTTAAAATAGAGCCATCAGCATTCGCCTTGATAACCATTTCGCCATATTCTTCTGGTTTGTTTAATTTTCCTTTGTAAGTAATTACATACTCAAAAGACTCTTTACTGCTTTCGCCGAATTTACCTGGTGCAGCTTCTAAGTTTTTATCTTGAATAACGGCCATTACTTCTTTTGGCGTTAATCCGTAGGTTGCCATTTTACTAGGATTTAACCAAACCCTCATTGAGTAATCTTTGTTACCACCGAAAATGGTTGCAGAACCTACTCCTGGAATACGTTTAATATCTGGAATGATATTGATTTGAGCATAGTTAGCTAAGAAAGTTTGGTCGTAGTTTTTCTCATCATCTGTAAAGAGGTCGACAACCATAATTAAACTATTCTGCTGCTTTGCGGTGGTAATACCCGCTTGCACCACTTCTGTAGGCAATTGACTGGTAGCTTGCGAAACCCTATTTTGAACGTTTACCGCAGCTTGGTCTGGATTTGTACCCAGTTTAAAGTACACCGTAATAACCAATGAGCCATCGTTACTTGCGGTAGAACTCATGTAACTCATATTCTCTACACCATTGATTGCTTCTTCTAATGATGGCGCTACTGAACGCAAAACAGTCTCGGCATTTGCACCAGGGTAAAAAGCCATAACCTGAACCGCAGGTGGCGCAATGTCTGGAAATTGTTGTAATGGTAATTTAGATAATCCCAGTACACCCAGAATTACTAAAAGGATAGAAATAACCGTTGCTAAAACGGGTCTATTTAGAAATATTTTGAACATCTTATTATTTATTTGAGGCGTTATAAGCCGTTACTGCTTTTGCTTTTTCAGGCTGAATTAAATCTCCTTCTTTTAAGCTTTCGAAACCTTTAGATACAATTTGGTCTCCTGATTTTAA
>SEDG01000888.1 GCA_004295885.1 Pedobacter sp.
CCTATATGTGAAGATGGTACGCCTTCTGGTTATGGTGTTTATGAAGTGAATGGAACTGATTTAAAATGGTATTATCAGCCTACCGGATTAGAAAGAACCAATCAGCTACGTATTTATGTGGATGAATTAACTAATCAGAAAAGATTAATTGCCAATGTATGGAATTGGGACCCACAATGGAAAGTAGAATATTTCCTTGATGGAAAATCAATGGGAGAGATGGAGATACAGAAAGGTTTTGATCCTATGTCGGTAACCTTATTTAAAGGTGATAAATTGCCAATGGGTAGAACTTTTGCAGAACCTAAAATGACTGAACATTTATTTATGGCTCATTTTGAACCTTCTATTAAAAAAGTAAAAGTTGTTGTAACCGATAGATTTGGTGAAAAATTTACGGCAGAAGCATAATATTATGAAATTAAATATCTTATTCAGTTTTTTGACTGTAGCTTTAATTAGCGGGTGCAGCCAATCAACCCATCAAAGCAATATGCAAAATGTAAGTTTCCCCTCTTTTAGTGCAGAAGCACATCGAGGTGGAAGGGGGCTAATGCCAGAAAATACCATCATCGCCATGCAAAATGCGATGACGATGGACCATATTACGACCTTAGAAATGGACACGCATATCACTAAAGACAATAAAGTTGTGGTAACGCATGACGATTATTTAAGTCCTAGTTTTATGCTTACACCAGAGGGAAAAGAAATCCCGAAAGAGGATGCTAAGAAGTATGCAATTTTTCAAATGAATTACGATTTGCTAAAAACTTTCGATATCGGCACAAAAGTAAACACAGGTTTTCCTCAACAAAAAAAGATTAAAACTTTTATTCCTCTATTGGCAGATTTCCTTTTTGGTAAGTAATAAAAAAACTTATGAAGAAAATATGGCCGATTTGGGTTATAAACCTTTCATTCTAAGTCCAAACTTTAGTATGGTAGATGCCGAGCTAGTTAAAAAGGCTCACGCTGATGGCGTTAAAGTTGTGCCTTGGACAGCCAATACGCCAGAAGAAATTAATCGTCTAAAATCTTTAAAGGTTGATGGTATCATTACAGACTATCCTAATTTGTTATAATGAATAAAGTACTTTCCTTATTTCTAATAATAGCCTCGTTAAATTCAATAGCTCAGGAGGTTACGACGATAAAAGTATCTGGTAAAGACACAGAATTGATATACAAGGTCGGCAATAACAAGAGAATTTATCAGAGTTATTTTGGTGTTAAACTGGCGGATGAAAGTTATTCAGACAAAAGATTCGAAGCCTATCCTGCAGGAGGAATGGAGTTTGAATTTGAGCCAGCCATACGTGCTGTTCATGCAGATGGAAACCCTTCATTAGAATTAAGGTACGTAAAACACAATGTTCAAACAAATGCTGATGGTTCTACTCAAACCGACATTTTCCTGAACGACCAAGTTTACAATACAGAAGTTGTTTTACATTATTTAGCTTATTCCGCACAAAATATTTTCAAAAATTGGGTAAGCATTAAAAACGCAGAAAAGAAAGATATTATTTTAACGAATTATGCTTCTTCGATGCTGCACTTTAACGCGAATAAATATTTTCTAACTCAATTTCACGGAGATTGGGCAAAGGAAATGACAATGCAAGAGCAGCAATTAACAAGCGGAATAAAAGTCATTGACAGTAAGTTAGGCACTAGAGCTAATAAATATCAAGCACCGCACTTTTTCTTAACCATTGGCGACCAACCATCGACATCGCAAGTTTGCGGTTTTGGATGGCGAAAAAGGAAGATATACTTTACTAAACAATTGGGAAGCCACAGGATTTAAATTTGACCAACAAAAACTAGTTAATTTATTTGATGGCGCTAAAAGCTTAGGTGTCGATTTATTTTTGTTAGATGACGGTTGGTTTGGAGAAAAATATCCTCGTGATAATGATAAAACCAGTTTGGGTGACTGGATGGCCGATAAAAAGAAATTACCAGACGGTGTTTCTTACCTTGTGAAATCGGCCACTGAAAAAGGAATTAAATTTGGAATTTGGATTGAACCAGAAATGGTTAGCCCGAAGAGCGAATTGTACGAAAAACATCCAGATTGGATATTGAAATTGCCAAATAGGGCCGAGAATTATCAGCGCAATCAGTTGGTTTTAGATTTAACCAATCCAAAAGTTCAAGATTATGTTTTTAAAATAGTCGATGATTTATTTACAGAAAATCCAAACTTGGCTTACATTAAATGGGATTGCAATAGAACCATCACAAACGGATATTCAAGTTATTTAGGTTATAATCAATCTCATTTATACATAGATTATACAAAGGCGCTTTATTCTGTTTTAGAAAAGATTAGGAAAAAATATCCTCACGTTCCAATTATGCTCTGCTCTGGCGGTGGCGGAAGAGTAGATTATGGTGCCATGAAATATTTCACTGAGTTTTGGCCAAGTGACAATACCGATGGGTTAGAAAG
>SEDG01000889.1 GCA_004295885.1 Pedobacter sp.
CCGTTTATTATTCGCAAGATGATTGAACGTGGAATTGTGAAAACAGTTAAATCTGCTAAGAAAATTGTAGATAGAAAAGACCCATTAGTTTGGGATATTCTTGAAAACGTATTAAAAGGACACCCAGTGTTACTTAACCGTGCACCTACGTTGCACAGATTAGGTATCCAGTCTTTCCAACCACGTTTAATTGAAGGAAAAGCTATTCAATTACACCCATTAGTTTGTACTGCATTTAACGCGGATTTTGATGGTGACCAGATGGCTGTGCATTTACCTTTAGGTCATGCAGCAATTTTGGAAGCCCAAGTTCTAATGTTAGCAGCGCACAACATTCTAAACCCTGCAAATGGTACACCAATTACGGTTCCGTCTCAGGATATGGTTTTGGGTCTTTATTATATTACTAAAGGCCGTAGAACTGATGCTGGTCGTGTTGTAAAAGGACAAGATTCATCATTCTATTCTCCAGAAGAAGTTATTATTGCTTACAACGAGAAGAAAATTGATTTACACGCTTTCATTAAAGTGAAAGTTAACGTAAAACAAGAAGATGGAACTATTGTAAATAAATTAACTGAAACTACTGTTGGTAGAGTATTGTTCAACCAAATGGTGCCAGAAGAAGTGGGTTATATCAACGAACTATTAACTAAAAAATCTTTAAGAGATATTATTGGTGAAGTAGTGAAAATGACTGGTATGGCTCGTTCTGCAAGATTCCTTGATGATATCAAAGAACTTGGATTTAGAATGGCATTCCAAGGTGGATTATCATTTAACTTACAAGATGTTAACATTCCAGTAGAGAAACATACTTTATTGGAACAAGCTGCTGGTGAAGTTGAAGAGGTAAGAAACAACTATAACATGGGTTTCATTACCAACAACGAGCGTTACAACCAAATTATCGATATCTGGACACGTATCAACAACCGTTTAACTACGTTTGTAATGAACCAATTGTCTAGCGATAACCAAGGTTTCAACTCTGTTTACATGATGCTTGATTCTGGAGCCCGTGGTTCTAAGGAGCAAATTCGTCAGTTAGCAGGTATGCGTGGTTTGATGGCTAAGCCTCAA
>SEDG01000890.1 GCA_004295885.1 Pedobacter sp.
TTACCGATGCATAAGTTGGCGATTATCTTGTTTGTTTTGGTCGGTTTTATCATCAATGTATATGGCCACTTAGGTTATGAAACAGCACCAAAATGGCTAAGAAAATCTTTTCTATTTGAGATTATAAATACCTCAGTACATCATAATTTACACCACAGTAAGTTTAATGGTAATTACGGTTTGTATTTTAGGCTTTGGGATAGGTTGTGTAAGACTGAAAATCCAGATTATGTGCAGGAATATGATAGAATTCAAGCCAATAGATTTGGCGTAGAAAATTAATCGGCTCACAAAACAGCACAAACGTGAGCCGAATAGACTCTTTATTCGGCTCATAATTTTTTAAAGCACCTAACACTTCAATAGTAGCACAGACTTTTAATTTCTAAACCTGATAGAAACGAACACGTAGTGCAACGGAGTAAAGTGGATAGCAGGACCGACTTTAAAAATGTCTCTAAACTTGCTTTTCTAAAGATTGATACAACAATTTAACAATAGCTCACTTTAACAATTAAACTTCCTAACGGCTTAAGAATTTATCCACAAAAACTTCAAGACTAAGCCTCAAGATAGTATATTTACACTTTAGTAAACGAGGATAATTTTGGCTAAAGTAAAGGAAACAGTAACACCATTAATGCAGCAATACAACACGATAAAGGCGAAATATCCTGGGGCGTTGTTATTGTTTAGAGTAGGCGATTTTTATGAAACTTTTGGTGAGGATGCTATTAAAACGGCTAATATTTTAGGCATTGTTTTAACCAAAAGAGGTACTGGTCCGAATGGAGCCTTGGAGTTAGCTGGTTTCCCGCATCATTCTTTAGAAAATTACTTATCCAAATTGGTTAGAGCAGGACAAAGGGTAGCGATTTGCGACCAGTTAGAAGACCCAAAAACCACCAAAACTATTGTAAAAAGAGGCGTTACAGAATTAGTTACGCCTGGTGTTGCTTACAACGACAATATTTTAAGTCAGAAATCTAATAACTATTTAGCGGCCGTATTTTTTGATAAACAAAATTTAGGGGTTGCTTTTTGCGATATCTCTACAGGGGAATTTTTAGTTGCCCAAGGCAA
>SEDG01000891.1 GCA_004295885.1 Pedobacter sp.
CCGATTGCCGATAACTTTGATATTTCTGATGCCGCAGTTAAAAAACAGGCCAAGAATTACAAAAACATCTTAAAGTTAGACAAGAACTTCCATATCTATATTCACGGCAACAAGGATTTGATAGAAAAAGGTTTTGATGATGACCGCTCTATGAATTATTACAAGGTTTATTTTAGAGACGAACAATAAGAAGAGGAGTTGTTAAGCTGTTTGATTTGTTACTTGTAGACTGTACAAATTTACAACTCAAGGACTCATCCATAATTTTTTCTTGATTAAATTTACGATATGGCCATCCCTAGTAAAATCCTTACTCGCAAAGATGAAATAACAGCTAAGTTTTTTGAGCTACTTGAAAAACATATGGCAGAAATTATGGCTGGAAAGGTAGAGAAGATGTACCATATCAAAGATTTTGCTGCATTATTATTCATACATCCCACGCATTTTAGCAATACGATTAAATTAACCACGGGCCATTCTCCTTGTCATTTTGCAGAAGAAAGAACTATGGATGAGGCTCGCAAAATGCTAAGCGAAACACCAATGTCAATTGCAGAAATTAGTTACAAGCTTACTTTTAACGAGCCCACTAACTTTACTAAGTTTTTTAAGTCTTTCGAGGGAATGACACCGAAGCAGTACCGAAATAAAATTATAGAATCGGAAATAAACACCATTAATTCGGAAACTAGCACCATTTTATAAACACTATTTAGGTGGATATTTGTATATAATTTAAATAAAAAAAATATGCAAATACAAAAAATAGCACTAGTAACGGGCGGTAACCGCGGATTAGGGAAAAATATGGCATTAGCCTTAGCCAAAAAAGGTGTTGATGTAATTCTAACTTATAATAGCAAACAAGCAGAAGCTGATGAAGTTGTTTCATCAATTGAAGCCTTAGGACAAAAGGCAGTTGCGCTTCAGTTCGATGCAGGTAACGTAAAATCATTCGACGGTTTTATAAACCAAGTAAAAAACGCCTTAACCACAAAATGGAATAGAGATAGTTTCGATTTCCTAATCAACAATGCGGGTATAGGAATCCATAAAAACTTTGCAGAAACTACAGAAGA
>SEDG01000892.1 GCA_004295885.1 Pedobacter sp.
ATAATAATTTAAAAAAATTCGAATGGTAAAAGAAAGTTAAAACCTCTCTAATGATTACAAATCATCATTTTTCTTGCTTGGTGGCTCACCAACCATTTGTAATGAGTTTTTCATTAAACGCTAACCGCTAAGCCCTAAACCTAAACTCCAACCAAACAACTCAACGCCAATCTCCATTCAATTATCCGTCAATCGCTAGTGTTTGCCTATAGGAGTTCGGCATAGGTCCCTTAAATCGATGTTTTACTATACTGCTACTATAGTACAACTGAATAGGAATGGGATAGGAACTGAATAGGGACTATAGGAAGACTAGCGGGAGACTAAGAAAAAAAGGACAGCTGATCATGTAAGATGGTAGTCGGGAAGTTGGGAAGTTGTTAAGTCGGAAAGCTGTTAAGTTGTTAATTTGTGAAGTTGGGAAGACGAAACACGCTCAACGAGAAGAAGTCGGGAAGTTGTGAAGTCGAGAAGACGAAAAACGAACAACGCTTAACGCTCTCTAACCCCTCAACCTCTAACCCCTAAAACCGAAACTACTTGTTACTCTTTTCAAACAGCAAAAAGTGTTGCAGCGGTAGAAATTTGCCGTTTTTGACTAACTTAAAGCCATTGGCTGCCAATTCTTTTTTAACCTGCGTTACACTCATTTTATGTTCAGGTTTAATGGCTACCGTGGGGTCTTCCTCCTTGTACTCCAATAGCAGCAATTGGCCATTGGGTTTAAGTGCCTTGCTTAACGCTGCCAAATAAGCCTGGGGGTATTGTAACTCATGGTATACATCTACCATAAATGCCAAATCGATGGAATTGGCTGGTAAGTTCGGTTCTTTTGCTGTACCCTTGATCACTTCCACATTGGCCAAGCGATCGTCAATTGCCTTTTTTTTCAGGTAAGCAATAGCGTCGTCTTGAATCTCTACGGCGTATACTCTGCCCTTTGGAATTTGCTTGGCTAACAGAAAGGTGTAAAATCCAGAGCCCGCACCCACATCAGCTACTACACTATTGCTTTTTAAGGGTAGGGAAGCCAAGGCCAGGTTGGTGTTCTCTTCTTCAGTTCGGCTATTGCGTTCTAGC
>SEDG01000893.1 GCA_004295885.1 Pedobacter sp.
TGTTTGGGCCTGCACATTCCCAAAAAGGAATATGGAAATAGTAATGACACTAAGGATCTGAGTAAATAATTTTTGCATCTTTTTATTTGGATTAATTCTAAACAGCGGCAAAGATATAACCTCGACATATAAAAGCAAAATTTATTTAGACTTATTTTAAATAAAGAAAAAATGATGGTTTAAAAGCAACAAAAGACGATTTTGAGTGAATCGATAAAATGACAAATGATTTTTCAGCTGAAAATAGGAATACCTAGCAGGAGAGAGTGCTAGAACTCTGGATTAAGAATGGCTTTATTAGCTATTTCTTACATAAAGGTCTGTTTCCAACACCTTTTTTTCAAATTCTTCTACCGGATACTTAGCTTCTATAAGTTGAAGTAGCATTTGGGTAGCAAGTTTGCCTATTTCGAATGCTGGCTGGCGAACAGAAGTTAAAGAAGGATTAAACAAGTCGAGAACATCTGAGTTGCTAAAACCTGCAATGGCCATATCTTCAGGAACAGCAATTTTTAAGTTCTTAAACACACTTAAACAGCCTGTACTCAAACGATCACCGGCTACAAAAATAGCATCTGGTTTTTCAGGCAAGGCCATTAGTTCCTTAATTGCATTTTCCATTTCTTCATAAATCATTCCGCCATGCGGACAATGTTTAATATAGGCCGGATTGATTTGAATGTTATTTACTTTTAGGGCGTTTTCATAACCTTTTAAGCGCTCAATGCTAATTGATAATTGCGTGGAACTTGTTAAGTGAGCAATCCGTTTATATCCAGATTTAATGAGATGATTAGTAGCTTCAAAAGCGCCTTTTTCATTATTGGCAATTACTTTATGAGTTTCAATTTCATCAGCTACGCGATCAAAAAACACTATTGGCAAGCCTCTTTCATGCAATGATGTAAGATGTGAAATGTCTTGCGTTTGAGACGATAATGATACAAGTAAGCCATCGACTGATCTAGATGCCAAATGCTGAACGTTAATTACCTCACGATCGTAAGATTCATGTGTTTGCGACAGAATAACATGGTAACCTCTATCATAAGCGATAGATTCAATTCCATTAATTGCTTG
>SEDG01000192.1 GCA_004295885.1 Pedobacter sp.
CAATTCGGTTGCAAACTAATAAAAAATAAATCATTCTAAAAATCTTAACCAATAGTTTAAATAAAATAGTGCAACCGATTGCATTTTTATAAAAATAAAGTTAATTTAGGCGTACCAAATATTTGTGGGAATAATATTCAATTATTAAAAAGTATGAACGTTATGAAAAAATTGCTAATTATAGTCGTTTTGGTTTTACTGCGAGGATTTGTCTTTGCGGCTGGAACAAATCCATTTGTTATCAAGTCTTACGTTCCTGGAAGCTTTGTAATTGCCAATAAGGGAAAGGTTAGCTGTATTTTATTAAGCGATAACGAGTTTGCCGGTGTAACCAGAGCCGCAAAAAACCTGCAAAGCGACTTACAAAAAGTAACGGGTTTAAATCCCTCACTTTCTACGGCAAAAGCAACTGGATTAACAATCATCATTGGAACCATTGGCAATAGTAAAATCATCGACCAGTTGGTGAAAAACAATAAAATTAACGTTGCAGGTATTGCTGGGAAATGGGAAAGTACATTAATTGAGGTGGTGAAAAATCCTTTACCTGGTGTAGATAGTGCCTTGGTAATTGCTGGAAGCGATAAACGCGGAACAATTTACGGTGTTTACGAACTATCGTATCAAATAGGCGTTTCGCCCTGGTATTATTGGGCAGATGTTCCTGTTAAAAAAAGCGAAAGTTTATTTGTTAAGGCGGGGAGGTATGTTATTTCATCTCCTGCGGTAAAGTATAGAGGCATTTTTTTAAATGATGAAGCGCCTGCATTGTCTGGTTGGACACATAAGGAATTTGGAGGTTTCAATTCTAAATTATACGAAAAGGTTTTCGAACTGATTTTGCGTTTAAAAGGAAACTATTTATGGCCCGCCATGTGGGGCAACGCCTTTAATGACGATGATAAAATGAACCCCATCTTAGCAGATGAATATGGCGTAGTGATTGGTACATCGCACCATGAACCATTAACTAGGGCCCACGATGAATGGAAAAGATATAAGGGTGGAAAATGGAACTATGATCAAAATCCACAGCAATTAAGAGAATTTTGGGAAAGTGGGTTAAAGCGAGTGGCTGATAAAGAACAAATTATTACTATTGGTATGCGAGGTGATGGAGATGAGCCTATGTCTACGGGGACAGCCACTGCATTGTTAGAAAAAATTGTTAAGGATCAGCGAGAAATTATAGAGAAAGTAACGAAAAAACCAGCATCGGCGACGCCACAAATTTGGGCTTTATATAAAGAGGTGCAGGACTATTACGACAAGGGAATGCGTGTGCCAGATGATGTAACTTTGTTACTGGCTGATGATAATTGGGGGAACATAAGGAAGTTGCCTAAGTTAAACGAAACGCCAAGAAGCGGAGGATATGGTATTTATTATCACTTTGATTATGTGGGCGATCCGAGAAATTACAAATGGGTAAATACCAATCCGATTCAGAAGGTTTGGGAGCAAATGAACTTAGCTTATGAATATAATGCCAATCAGATTTGGATTGTAAATGTTGGCGATTTAAAACCGATGGAATTTCCGATCGAGTTCTTTTTAGATTATGCTTGGGCGCCAGATGCCATTCCAGCAGAAAAATTGAAAGAATATATGATTAGCTGGTCGGACAAGCAATTTGGACAAGAGTATGCTGCTGACATCGCTGATATATTAGATTTATATAGCAAGTACAATGGACGCATTAAGCCAGAATTATTGAATGATAAAACCTATAGTTTAGCTAATTACAACGAATTTGAAAATGTTGTGGCCGATTATAATTCGTTAAAAGACCGAAGTAAGTTCATCTATGATAGAATTCCTACTGCTCAAAGAGATGCATTCTACCAATTGGTTTTACATCCCGTAGAAGCAAGTGCTAATTTAAACGAGCTTTATCTAGCAGTTGCCAAAAATAAATTATATGCTAAGCAGGCTCGCTTTAGCGCGAATGCGATGGCAGATAAGGCAGCAGAATTATATAAACGGGATCAGGGAATAACGAATTACTATAATAAGGTTATGGCAAATGGAAAGTGGGACCACATGATGGATCAAACTCATATTGGTTATACTTATTGGCAACAGCCTGAAAAAAATTCAATGCCAGAAACTGTTGTACTTGCTTTTAAAGGAGATTTATCTAAAGCTCAACTAGGACTAGCAATTGAAGGTAGCGATTCATCGTGGACAGGTAAGACAAAGGTGGATTTGGCTTTTCCAACTTTTGATTATTACTCAAATAAAGCACATTACATAGAGCTATTTAATGTTAAAAAAGGTTTGTTTAAGTATGAAATTAAAGCTCCGGTTTTTGTAAATGTAGATTTCCCAACAGGTGAAGTAAAAACCGAACAAAGAATTCATTTGAATATCGATTGGGATAAAGTGCCTGCAGGCAAAACCGAATCTTTAATCACAATTTCTGGAAACGATGGCTCGAAAATTACCCTTCCAATTAAAATAGACAACAGAAGGTTTTTGGATAAAAATATTAATGCTTTTGTTCCACAAGATGGATACATTTCAATGGAAGCGCCAAGTTACAGTAGAGCCGTAAACAGCCGACCAATTTTTTGGAAAACAATACCTAATTATGGTAAGACGGCAGGAGGTGTGATGCCAGTTCCAGCTGCATCGCCAGTTCAAAAATTAGATGCAAATACACCACATTTGGAGTATGATTTTTATTCTAACGAAACAGGGACCTACAATTTGCACAGTTATATCTCACCAACAATAGATTTTACTAATAGCGATGGACTAAAGTTTGCAGTTTCTGTAGATGACCAAGCTCCTGTTGTTGTAAATATTAGCGCTGATTATAGAACAGAGGCAGCTTGGCGAAAATCTGTTGCAGATAATATCAAAATTTTTAAAACCGCATTGAAAATTGAAACTGTAGGCAGGCACACTTTAAAATATTGGATGATTAGTCCTGCGGTAGTGTTGCAGAAACTAGTAATAGATTTAGGAGGATTGAAACCTAGTTATTTAGGTCCGCCTGAAACTTTTGTAAGCAAACAAGAAAAGTAAAAACCATTTATAAATTGAAAAATATGAGCAATAATTTAAAACTTTCTGGCCTATTTGTAATGATGGCCTTATCTGCAAGCGCTTGTCAGCAGAACCAAAAATCGGCAAGTACTGAAACCGCAGATTCCACTAAAAAATCTAAATATCTATCCCCACCCTTGATTAAGGACATTTATACTGCAGACCCTTCTGCGCATCTGTTCGAAGGCAAAATTTACATTTATCCATCTCATGATATAGAGGCGGGAACTCCAGAAAATGATATGGGTGACCACTTTGATATGCGTGATTACCATATTTTAAGTATGGATAGCGTTACAGGAAAAGTAACCGATAATGGCGTTGCTTTAAGTGTAAAGAATATTCCTTGGGCTGGTAGGCAACTTTGGGCTCCAGATGCTGCGTTCAAAAATGGAACTTACTATTTATATTTTCCTGTTAAAGATAAAAACGATGTGTTTAGGATAGGTGTGGCAACATCTAAAAATCCCGCTGGTCCATTTAAGGCAGAACCTAAACCAATGGAAGGAAGTTTCAGTATAGATCCAGCTGTTTTTACAGATACTGATGGTAATTCTTATATGTATTTCGGTGGTATTTGGGGTGGTCAGTTGCAAAGATGGAACAATGGAAAATACGATGCGAATGGTTCAAAAACAGATTCTGGTAAAGAAAATGAACCTGCTATTTCTGCAAAGGTTGCCAAGCTAAGTAAAGATATGTTAAGCTTTGATGGAGCAGTTAAGGATGTGAAAATATTAGACAAAAACGGAAAAGAATTACTGACTAAAGACCACGATAGAAGGTTTTTTGAAGGTGCTTGGATGCATAAATTTAATGGTAAATATTATTTCACTTACTCTACTGGAGACACTCACTTTTTGGCTTCTGCAATTAGCGATAGTCCGACGGGGCCATTTACTTATCAGGGTACTTTTATGAACCCTGTTCAAGGCTGGACAACCCATCATTCAATCCTTGAGATAAAAGGCAAGTGGTACATTTTTTACCATGATACAGAGCTTTCCAATAAAACGCATTTAAGAAACATCAAGGTTACAGAATTAAAGCACAATGCAGATGGAACTATCGCTTTGATAGAACCGATGAATAAATAAGATATCTGATTAGTAAGATTTCATTTTGCGAGCATAAACATCTGTTTGTGCTTGCAAATACAACAAACTCGAAACTAGATTTTAGCACCCAAAATTTACACTTTAGATATTAATTGCCATGAGGAAGTTATCATTATATGTCATTTTAATTTTAACAAGCTTAACCAGTTCTGCTCAAATAAAACTGCCTAGTTTAATTAGTGATGGAATGGTTTTGCAAAGGGCAATACCTGTAAAAATATGGGGTTGGGCTGCTCCAAATGAAAATATTAAGCTAAGTTTTAATAAAGCAGAATATACTACCAAAGCTAATGAGAAAGGCGAATGGCAAATAAAATTGCCTGCACAAAAAGCTGGTGGCCCTTACCAAATGGTTTTTAAGGCAAGCAATAAACTAATACTTAATGATATTCTATTTGGCGATGTTTGGGTATGCAGCGGGCAATCGAATATGGAGTTGCCAATGAGTAGGTTAATTGATAAATATCCTGAAGTAATTGCAAATGCCAATAATAATCAGATTAGGCAATTTCAAGTCCCTGATGAGTTTGACTTTAAACAAGAACGCAAAGACTTTTCGAATGGTTCATGGGTAAGTGCTAGTCCTAAAAATGTATTGGACTTTTCTGGCGTAGCCTACTTTTTTGCTTTAGAGATTAATCAGAAAAATCATGTTCCAATTGGTTTTATTAATACTGCATTAGGTGGTTCTCCGGCACAAGATTGGATAAGCGAAAGCGCCATCAAAAAATTTCCTGCTTATTATGAGGAATTACAAAAGTTTAAAGATGATAATTTAATTAAAAGCATAGAAAAGGCAGACCAGCAAGCTTCAATCAACTGGTATAAAAGGCTAAATGCTGCAGACGAAGGATTAATTAATAACTGGAAAAAAACTGATGAAAAGGGATGGCCAGAGATGAATATTCCTGGTTATTGGGCAGATGGTCCTTTGGGTTTTGTAAATGGAGTGGTATGGTTTAAAAAGGATATCAATATCACAAAAGAAATGGTTGGTAAACCTGCTAAATTAATGTTAGGTAGAATTATAGACGCTGATTCGGTTTTTATTAATGGCCAATTTGCTGGGACAACCAGTTATCAATATCCGAGAAGCAAACACGAATAAGCCAGAAGAGTATAAAAGTTTGATGCAGACTTTAATTGAAGACTGGAGAAATAAATGGAACCAAGGTAATTTTCCTTTTTTATATGTGCAATTGCCAGGTTTTATGGATGTCAAAACAACACCTACAGAAAGTAGTTGGGCAAAGTTGAGGCAACAGCAGTTAGATTTATTGACTGTGCCAAACACTGCAATGGCAGTTGCCATAGATTTAGGCGAATGGAACGATATTCATCCGCTGAATAAACAGGATGTAGGAAAACGCTTGGC
>SEDG01000894.1 GCA_004295885.1 Pedobacter sp.
AGATAAAGATGATGGCCGATTGTCCGCCAGAAGAAAGTTCTTCTTTAGTCATTCCAGAAAACTCATAGCCATAACCGCCTGGTAATTGTTTCGCTGCCACCTCTTCTACTGCTCTAATGGCGTCACCAGAACTAAACCCTGGTTTTGTCATCGCGTTTAGGCCTATTGAATTAAATAGGTTGTAACGTGATGCTGTTTCTGGTCCGTAAACTCTTTCTAGTTTAACCAAAGTGTTAATTGGAACCATTTCGCCTGTTTTGTTCTTCACAAACACACCATCCATTGCGGCCGAATTTGCACGGTCTGTTTTATCGGCTTGCACAACAACCCTGTAATATTTACCAAAACGGTTGAAGTCTGATGCCTGTGCGCTACCAAAATAAGCTTGCATGGTTTGCAGAATATCTTTAACACTCACACCCAGTTGTGCTGCTTTAACTTCATCTAATTTCATTTCCAATTGTGGATAATCAGACTTAAAAGAGGTAAAGGCAAACGCAATTTCTGGACGTTTCATCAGCTCTGCTATAAAATTGTTAGAGACTGCACTAAACTTGTCTAATGAACCACCAGTTTTATCTTGCAACACCATATCTAGTCCATCAATATTGCTAAAACCTGGCACCGTAGGAAAAGTGAACACGAAGAAATTAGCGCCTTTAATGGCTGATAATTTACCTCTAACCTCATTCATGATTCCATCGATATCCTTAATTTTACCCCTTTCGTCATTCAGTTTTAAAAGCACAAATATTACTCCTGAAGATGGACTAGATGATTGTGTAAGCATATTGAAACCAGATAAACCCATCAAAATAATTACCGCAACTAAACCAACTAAAGTTAACCAACGGAAACGAACTAAAAATCTTAACGTATTTGTGTATTGATTAGTGATTTTCTCAAATCCTGAGTTAAAGCCTGCAAAGAATTTTTCTTTAAAAGTTTTCTTTTCCGCACCTGTGTGATGATTTTCTTTCAAAAACAACGCTGCCAAAGCTGGACTTAAAGTCAATGCATTTACTGCAGAAATCACAATCGCGATAGCTAAGGTAAAGGCGAACTGCCTATAAAACAAGCCTGTTGAGCCTTCCATGAAGCCCACTGGTAAAAACACAGCAGACATCACCAAAGTAATGGAAATAATAGCACCAGTAATTTCGCTCATCGCGGCAGCAGTTGCAACTTTTGGTGCCAAATGGCGATGCTCCATTTTTGCATGTACCGCCTCGACGACCACAATCGCATCATCGACGACAATACCAATTGCTAATACTAAGGCAAATAAAGTCAATAGATTGATAGAGAAACCGAAAATCCACATGAAGAAAAACGTTCCTAAAATGGCAACAGGTACCGCAATAGCAGGAATTAACGTAGAACGGAAATCTTGCAAGAAGATAAACACTACGATGAACACCAAAATAAACGCTTCAATCAAGGTATGAATTACTTGGTCTATAGATTGGTCTAAAGCATTTTTTGTATTGTATAAAATTAAATGTTTAACTCCTTTCGGGAAGTTTTTAGCTGATTTTTCCATCAACTTTGCGATGGCAATTTGAATTTGATTGGAGTTAGAACCTGCTAACTGAACCACACCTATATTAATACCTGGCTT
>SEDG01000193.1 GCA_004295885.1 Pedobacter sp.
TACACCGTGCTTTGCCATCTATTAATGATGGTTAACTCATTTGATGTATAATATTCTAGCCCTGTAATCTTGAAGAAATCATTCTTACCATCGTTATTAGGGGTAAATACGTTGGGTATCAGCAGGCCAATAATGGGCTTAAAATCTATAGAAATATTGTTAGCAACCTTGGGGTCACTTTCTACCGCATAAGCCATTGCTATATTTTTAACTAAACCAGGCTGGCTTGCCATCGCCTTAATCTTCAGGTCTGCGGTTTCACCAGTTGCTACCTTTGGTATTTCCCACGTAACAGTTCGTGTGCTTTCGCTATAACTTGCTGTTCCTATCGAAGGATTTATTAGTTGAGAAAAGGTAAGTTCCTTTGGTAAGGCATCAGTTACTTTAATCACCGTTGCATCGCCCGGACCATTATTCTTCACCCTCAAGTTATATTCAAACACTTCGTTGACGGATATTGCCCTCGCTTCAGATGTTTTAGTGATCATTAAATCTGCGGTTTTTACTGGGGCATCTACCGTAACAATTATAGGGTCCGAGATATCAGAAACACAACCTGCTATGTTATAGGACATTACCGTATAAGATCCAGCATTTCCAGTGGTATAAGATTGAGCAATTTCTCCTGTAATTGGGATACCATCCTTTACCCATTGATATTTTATTCCACCCGTAGAGTTGGCTTTCAAGGTCACAGTTTTCCCGATGGCAATATTTACTGTTTGTGAAACAGGAGATTGCGCAAAGCCTACCATTGCAAAAAGCAACAGCAAACCTATTAGAAAACCTATGGTTTTGTTAAGCATTTGATGAAATGGCTATATAATATTAGTTTGCGCCAATAGTAATAACTGGTTTTAAAGGTTTGGCTGTAACGGTAACAGTTTGTGTACCTGATGTTGCTGCACAACCAGTTCCAGAGCTATTTAAAAACGTATTAGTAAATCCTGTTTTTTGGGCGTATCTAACGGAGCCAGTTATTACGTAAGAGCCAGGTACAAGTGTGCTTAAGGTATATTTACCTGTTCCATCTATGCTGCCTAAACCACCAGTTGTTCCATCTACAGCTGTGCCGCCATCCTTAGCTACCATATAACTGTATATAATTTCTAAGTCTGAAGTACTGCCGGCTGGAACTGCTGAGGTTGACTGAGTGATTAGAGATGTATTAGTTGATGAAGTCTCGCAATAACTTGCATTAGATGGAGCGCCAAGAGTGATTGATAATGTTGGTAAAACTACAAAGCTATTTTCAACATTATCCGGTGCACAGACTGTCGGGGCATTCGGCGTAGAAATAAGTATAACTTTGTAAGTGCCAGGCGTTGTCGGTAAACTAGTAGGCGCTGCTGCTCTTGGATAACCCAAAAGAGATGTGGTGCCGTCTAAATCCTTAACATCCCATGAGTAGGTAACATTTGGAGTTGCTGCAGGTGCTAAACTTAGTGTAGCCCCATTACATACGTAGAAAGTATCTGCGAATGTTGTGCTTGAAATAAATAGTAGAACCACTACTAAGATTGCTTTTAAGAATTTGATTGTTGTTTTCATGTCGCTTGTTATTTATTGTTTATGAGTTAATTAGTTTAATTTGAAGTAATAGTTATGCTCGGTGATGTTAATTTTGGATTAATGATTACGTTGAAATTGACAGGGTCACTTATACAACCATTGGCATTTTTTACGGTGATGGTACCGGCGTATGTTGCGGCAGGTGTAGCTGCAGGAATAACGATGCTTATTGGGCTGCTTGCTGGAAACGCCGCACTAACTATGTTTGTTAATGGACTACCACCGGCCCATGTTATACTATAAGATATTGGCGTTTCGGTTGTTGCTGTAAAAGGTAATAATGCAGTTAAAGTTTCAACACAAATTGAGGGGTTTGTTCCCAGGGTTATACTTGGTAACGAATTGATTTTTATGTTAATGGGGATTCTTCCAGATGTTTCTGTACAATTGTTTCGAACAGATTCTACATAAAAAATGTGATCGCCTGGAGTTAATGAACTAACATCAGGGGTGTAACTAACGCCAGTATGTAAAATTGCACCGCCAATTGCTGTATTGTACCAATTGTAAGTAGTGCAGTCTTGGGCTGTACCAATGGTTAAAGTAGTTGTATTTCCAGCACACAGCGTGATGAGGTTTGCAATTAAATCTATACTTGAAATTTTTGGTTTAGCAATAATTCTCTGTATTTCATATATTCTAAGCCCATTTAACAACGATGCTAGTCCACCAGCAGTGGCTATTTGAACCTTATCAAAAGCATTAGTTATAGGTATAGTTATTGTGTACTTTGTTGTCGAACCGTTTAGTAGATTTAGATTCAAAAAAGGAGAATTTCCTGCAACGTCCATCACTTGAGTGTTCCCACTAAATCCTCTAACATGAAAGTCGCTTGCTAAAATAGTTGCGTTTAGTAATGCTAAATTATCAGATTCAATTATCATTCTAATAGAATCTCCCACAACAGAATGAGCGGGATATACAGCTGTTAAATAAGTTTCGTTAAGGGCAGTTACTGTAGAGTTTATTTTAGCATAAAGACCTAGATTTCCATCTATTGATCTAAGAGGATTTTCAACAGCTGTTAACGAACTAGCAATTGTTCCAGTAGAACCACTTAATACCTCTATAGGAGAAACACAAGCTATTGCTCCACTAGGCTTGTTGAAATACGCATAATAAAGATCAACAGACGTTCCTACATCTACTATGGGATTAATAATTACCCTAACCCCGTCATATTTTGCTCCTGGGGTAAATGTGATAATGTTTTCGCCTTGTCCGCTTAGTAGACCGAGTAGCGAAGCCCCTGAGTAAGCTGTGCCAACTGGCACGCCACTAAGTGTAGCTTGAATGGTAACATTGTTTAAAACATTAAGTATGGTAGAACCAGTTCCCAGCTTAACTGAAACTGGTACACTGCCGTTATCACCAGCTGGTAGTTCTGCAGCAGGAAATCTTAAATTTTGCCAAGCTGTTCCCAAACCCAACAAGCCTACATATGTGGATAGAATTGAATGTGTGTATAACGAGCCATCTACAGAGTTAGGTTTATTATTAACTTCAGCCAGTGTGACGAAAAACACTGTAACATCTGTGCTGCTGGTTTGGTTATTGGCATATACACGTTCAGTTGGTGTACAGTTTTGCCCCTTCGCTTCTCCAACAAAGAAAAATGAAATTACTACAGATAGTAATCCGACAGAGATTAGATATAGTTTTTTAAAAGAGAGCACGTTGAGGGGATAATTTAGTTTAAAAAACGCCTTAGATGTCTCTAAATGCGTATTTCTCCATAAACATAAATTATTTAACAACACTACAGGCCGTTCATTTTATACAGTGTTTTACAGCAGAACATTGCGATTAGGCTAAATGAACAAACTTTGTTCAGAAAATGAACAAGAAAGGATTTTCTGCGTGAATAGAGATGAAAAAGGTGAAAGGAATAGAGAATGGTTAGTATTTCTTAGTAGAGAAGTTTTTTAAACTGTAATTCCTTCTCTCTTAAGGATATAGTCAAAAATACCCTCAATTGGTTTTTGCAGAATTTTACCAACCTTGATGCCTTTTTCCGCAAAAACTTCTTTGAGCGCATCTTGGTAGTAATAGGCAATGGATCCAACGAAGTTACAATCTAATGTTTTGTAGTTTTTGTAGTCTTTTACGTTGGTATCGATAAATTCTTGAAAACCGTCCCTTAGAATGTGTTGAATAAAAGGATGGCCTTTGTGGGCTATCATAAACCTACTAAAGGTAGCTAGGTAAGAATTTGGAAAAGGTTTTTGATAAATATTGGTAATAACAGTGTCTCTATCAGCCTCGAAATTCTTAGCGAATTCCACTCTTAAGTCTTCTGGCATTTTATTGTGCAGGTAACTAACCAATATTTTCCTGCCAAAGTAAGTTCCAGAACCTTCATCTCCTAATACATAGCCTAAACCATGATTACTCCTATGTACATCAGTACCGTCGTAATAGGCAATATTAGAACCTGTTCCCAAAATGCATGTCAGTCCTTTCTTATCTCCACAGGTTGCATAGGCCGAACCAATTAAATCATGATCTACACTAATGAAAGCATTGGTAAAAAAAGTAGAAAGACCATTAGAAATTATTTCATGTTTGTCTGGAGAAGAACATCCCGAACCAAAAAAGTAAACTTCCTTAATAGCAGTTGCGTAAGCTGATAAATCCCTATTCTTAGATAATATCTTAACAACATCGAAAGCATTTACAAAATATGGGTTTATGCCTTGGGTACTAAATGTCAGTGTCTTATTAGGACTATAAGCCATCCAGTCTGTTTTCGAAGATCCGCTATCCGCAACTAAAATCATGCACTAAAAATAGCAAATTATTGAATATTTAAAGTCCCGCTCAGTTCTTTTAATGCAATTTCTGCCAATTTAGCCTGATATTGTATTTCCAAGTATCTATTATTAACGTCTAGCGCATTTCTTTGTGCTTCCCTTAACTCTAATGGTGCGATACTTCCTAAGCGATATTTTTCTAAAGTAATGTCTAAATTCTGTTTCGCGATTTCTACGTTGCCTCGCTCTAATTTAATTAATTCAAGGTAAGTACTATAATTTTGATAAGCAGAAGTGAGCTGCGCAATAATGCTCTGTCTAGTTTTTTCTAAAGTCAGCTCAGACGAGTTGATCTCAATTTTAGCATTACGTTCATTTTGCCTTTGCAAGAAACCATTAAAAATAGGTACACTTGCCGTTAAACCGTAAGTATATCCGTTCGATCTTGATTTTGTACTAAAACCTGTCGGATTTGCGTTCCGATTAAAATCGTATCCTGTATTTAAGCTAACCCTCGGATAACGGTTTCCTTTAATTTGTTTTAGGTTTAATTCTGCAATCTTTTTGCTGATAAAGGCATTTTGTAAATCAGGATTAAGGCTTTCTGTTTGTGTAGCTAATTCAGTATAGTTTAAATTGCTATCGATAACCATTTGATTGTCAGCCACAAATTTAATATTCGCATCTCTAGCCATCAATAAGTTAAGATTCACCATATAATTATTGAGCAAGTTTTTTTGCTGTAAATAATTTGATGTATCCGTATTATAATCAACTTTTGCCGAAAGTACATCAAGTTTAGAACCACGACCAATTTCTAATTTATTGTTGGCAATTTTAAGCCTGTAAGTAGAAACATCAATAGCGCTATCTGCTGCCAAAACCAATTGCTGTTGTTTAACTACATTAAAATACGCATTAATCAC
>SEDG01000194.1 GCA_004295885.1 Pedobacter sp.
TTTACCTAGGTACTTCTATCTTCTTAATAATTTGCGCTACAACATCGCTCGTTGTTAAACCTTCCATTTCCTTTTCAGGGCTTAGCATAATTCTGTGTGCCAACACTGGCGCAGCAACTTTAATAATATCATCTGGCGTTACAAAATCTCGACCCGCCATTGCAGCAATTGCTTTTGCGCCATTGATCATTGCTAAAGAAGCTCTTGGAGAAGCACCTAAATACAATGATTTATTGTTACGGGTTTCGTGAGTTATCTGCGCTGCATAAGCCAACAGTTTAGGCTCTACAAATAATGCTTTAATCGTCTTTCTTAATGATTTAATTTGATCGATTGATAAAACCGCAGTAATCTCATTTAATTGGTCGACAGTTTTTAACTGGTGCTGATTAGTCAAAATCTCAATCTCTTCTTCCAATGAAGGATACTTAACTTCAATCTTGAACAGAAAACGGTCTAATTGTGCTTCTGGCAAACGGTAGGTTCCTTCTTGCTCAATTGGGTTCTGAGTGGCCAAAACCATAAAAGGTTCTTCCAAAATATAGGTATTTCCATCAACCGTAATCTGACGTTCTTCCATTGCCTCAAACAATGCAGATTGTGTTTTTGCTGGCGCACGATTAATCTCATCTACCAAAATGATATTACCAAAAATCGGGCCTTGCCTAAACTGAAACTCCGCTGTTTTCGGACTAAACACTGCTGTTCCTAAAACATCAGAAGGCATCAAATCTGGCGTAAACTGTATTCTTGAAAACGTTGCTGAGATACATTTTGCAACCAACTTGGCACTTAACGTTTTTGCAACTCCTGGTACGCCTTCCAACAATAAGTGACCGTCTGCTAGTAAACCAGCAATTAGCAAGTCGATTGTATCTTTCTGACCAACAATAACTTTTCCCAATGATTGCTTAATTTGCTCTACAGCAGCATTCAATTGCGTTAAATCGGTTCTTTGGTTAAACATTTCCTGTTCCATTCTTATAATAGTTTTTTATTACAAATCATTTTTTATAACCCGTGTGTTTTTTGAACCACATAGGCACATAGTTTTAAAAGTTTGGTAGTGTGCCAAAATACATTCACAAAGGATCTAAATCTTTCTTCGTTAACATTCCTATGTGTCTATGTGGTTATATATTATTGGTCTTGTTTATAAAATTGTTCAATTATTTTGTTTAACGTGATCAGCTGTTGGTCTCTAACCATACCGCCAGCGTTAAGGTAAATTATTTCTGTAAAGAGTTCCTCTATCACTTCTTCGCTTGCGCCAGAAATCCTAATTAATGTTTCTTTAAATTCTTGATTAATATTGATGGTTTTTAATCTGTATTTGCTTCGAATATATTCCATCAGGTAAATCACCTTTTTCTCGGCAATATCTCTATTGTTTCTTTGCTGATAATAAACCCTACCCACAACATTAACAAATTCTACTGAAGTATTTTTCAGCCTATCAATTACTGGAATAATTCTTTGTCTCCTTTTAATCTCAAAAAGCACAAACACAACTAGGCTTAGTAGAGAGATGTAATATGCCCAACGTAATTCGTCGTATTCAAAAAACACTCTTAAAACTGATTTATTTTGAGCAGCAGGACGAGTAAAATGTTCATCCCAAATTAAATTTTTCGCCTTTGGCAAATACGAAAGTGCTTTTGAAGCATAATCCAAACCATCGGCTCTGAGTAAGCTATAATTTGTTAGCAACTCTGGATTTGGTAAAATAAATAAAGAGCCGCTTCCATATTTATATTGAATAAAATTTGCAAATTTCTTTTCCTTTTGCCCCAAAACAATGGCTCTCGAGGAATCTACTTCATAAAAATACTGCTCACTAATTCCCTTATCGAAGTAATAATCATACTCTCTTTTTAAGCTTGGGCTAACAAAGTTGATTGGATATTTTCTCTTATTCTGGAAGTTAAAATTGGAAGCAATATTGATTTTTAGGGTATCGACTAACATCCCTTGAATATTAGCCGCTGCAATGAAAATATTATTTCCAGCTTGCATGTATTTTACCATCTCTTTGTAGTCTATCTTATCTATTTTTAAGTTAGAGGCGATGATGAAATAATTAGATTTTCCTTCTGGCTTTTCCTTCATATTACTGTAAATATCGTTATCTACAGTTTTTACCTGAACACCAGGAAATAAATCGGTTATTCGTTGACGCAAGATATAGGTGCCAAATGGAATTTTATCTGCACTTAAATAAGACGGCGACCAGTCTGTTGGTTTTGGTTTGAAATATTGTGCAACAAAATAGAGTACCAATAAGATGCTTCCAAAGACTAAATATTTTCTAAACCCTCTCATCTTGTTGATTGGTTAAAAGATTGAAAAGACTCGTTAATTGGCCCGAAAGTATTTTTATCGATGAAAAATTCCCCGTACCAAATATATTCGAATTGATTAGTTAGATTGGTGAATTCGCCCTTATATTTTTCGTTTGTTAGTTCAGCTACATAAGCTTGATTGGTTTTTTCTAATTTCCAATCGATTAAATTTCTATCGGTTAAGTGTTTTAAAGTTCTTAAATAGAGAAGCCTCACCGCCAAACGGTAATTACCGTTTTCAATAGCCTGTTCTAATTGAGTATCAAAATCTATTTCGTGAATGTTTTCTAAACTCTCTTCATAAGGAACTTCCACTCCTTTAGATTTTTTTGTGAGCAGTTTTAAATCCAAGCCAATTATTTTTATAACTGCGTAGACAACCCCAACAACTAGCAAAGCGATTAATACATATTTAATAATTCCACCAGAAACGTCTCCATTTAATAACTTGCTTATCAATCTCCAAAACCAACGCCAAAATTTATCCCACAAACTTATGCTTGCTGGAGCAACATCATCGTAAATAAATTCTTTCTGTTTGCTGTATTGATTAACCGCTTGCTCGTCTATAGTTCTTACTTCTACTTTTGAACTATCGATTTTTAACACCAAAGGTTTTTTAACTATTTTAGGTTTGCTGACTGTATCTGCGCCAACTGGTTTTTGCAAAGCCGTAGCTTGGGCATTAAATGTCCCTGTTAAAAGCAAGAAAAAAACCAGCAGTAAACGCATCTTAATATTCTTCTGGAGTTGAGTTTTCTGGAGCAGCAGCTTGACCAAGACTTTCTATCCTGCTCAATAACCCAGTGTTTTCTTTACGCTCTACCAAGTTGAAGTAAATAAATGTTGCGCCTATGATGGGAATAACCATAAAAACTTGCGATAACTGTTGCGCCAATGAAGTTATGATGGCGTAAGTTTTAGTGAATGGTTGTTCTAAATGAGTAAATGAGCTTGCCATGGCAATGATCATTGCAGGCACTTGAATAACATAAGAACAAGCAGCCGAAATAATTGCTATTACAATCATTGTTGCAGCGGTAATCCACCACTCATCAGCTACTAATTTAAAACAACGATTAAAAGAATAACCTAAACCAGCATTTTCGATTACCATGATTGGATAAAAGAGCGATACAGCTGGAAAAACCCAAATACCTGGAATTACACATAAAATGAAACAAACAACTAAAAATGCTGTCATTAAAATTCCGCTCCCCATCACCCTAAAAAAGTAATATTTGTAGTAGGCCCAAACTTCATCAATCGTTGGTGCGACATTTCCTTTTTGGATATAAATAGAGATATAACTTAAAACGGTTACATAGAATGATGTATAACTACAAACCATAAAAATCATAACTAGCAAATAGCCAAAGCTAAAGTTATAAATCATATTGAACATATTTGTTGTCGCTCCTCTCCTCACACCTTCCATAGCACCAACAACCTGCAACTGCGCCATAATTGAGCTAATTAAACCAGCAATCAAAAATAGGCCGCACAGGTATAAAATCGCTGTCATTAGCGGCTTAAAATTTTGCTTTATAAATAAAAAAGTATCACTGATGATTTCTCCGAATTCTCTTATTTTTTTAAACTCTACTTTGTTTTCCATTTTAAATTTGTTGAGTGCGTTTATGCAATTGTATTGGGTAGATGATGACATACCAAACCATAAAAATTAAGGAGCTGGCTAGTATGGTGACGCTTAAATATATAGGCATTTCTGTGTGCCTAGTAATGTAACTTTCAAAAAATGCTGCTAATAATATAATTGGAACAATGCCAACGGCGATTTTCGTAGCATCTTTTGCGCTATTTCTAAAAGCAGCTAGCCTTGTATACGTCCGTGGAAAAAGTAAGCCGTGGCCTAAAACCAAACCGGCACCTCCTGCAATGATAATAGAAAGAATCTCCAAGGTTCCGTGTATCCAAATCACCAAAATTGATTGGGTACCTAAACCTTTACTGAAGAAATAGTATTCAAAAGCGCCAAGCATAATTCCGTTTCGCAACATGATAAACACTGGACCTATAGAAAATAAAGCGCCACTAACAACGGTAAGTAAGGTAACCCAAACGTTGTTAGTTGCAATTTGAAAGAACATTTCTAATTCACCTTGTTTTTTGTAAACCCCAAATGGGTCGCCTTTGGCAATGTTTTCATTGGTCATGTTTACATAACGGTCGCCTAAGATTAAGCGTAAAAAGGTATCATCGTATTTTGCCGAAATTGCACCAATACTTGCCGATATACTAAAAAAGATTAATGAGTATAAAAGCTGTTTTCGGTACTTGTAAAAAACCAAAGGCAGTTCATTTTTCCAAAACTTAATAAAACGACCAGTTTCTTCTTTTTTGTTTTTGTATATAGCCTGATGTAAAACTGAGGCAATTCCGTTTAAATAGGCTGTGGTTTGAGATTTTGGATAGAAAGTTTTAGCGTAGGCTAAATCATTGGTGATATCTATAAAACGATGGGCCAATTCATCGGGATTTTCCGTACGCAAAGCTTCATAACTCTTCCATTTTTCAGAATTCTGCTTCACAAACAGCGCCTCTCTCATAAATAAATTACCCGGTTTAAATTTCCGTTAAAATAAAACAAAAATTCTATTAGTCAATAAAAAAAATCCTTATTATTGAGACCATGGAAACCGTTAAAGTAAATACCAGTCAGCATGTAGATATAGATTACCCAGTAGCGGGATTAGGCGAACGTGTTGGGGCTAGATTAATCGACCTTGCCCTACTCATCTTTGTGCTTATTGCCTTTATGATTATCTTTTCTATGACAGGCGTGCTAAGCGGAAACGAATTAACCACGATAGTTTTAATTTCTATTTACGGCGCAGGTTTTGTATTCTACGATTTACTTTGCGAAATCTTTATGAACGGCCAAAGAACTTACAATGCGGATTTAATTTATCAAATGGCAAGCAAGGTTTCTAATTTGATAAGTATTACTATACCAGAGGGGATGAATGAATTGGATTTCTTGAAGACAATTATAACTGATTATAGCCATATCACTTCTAGAGCGGTTTAGGAAGCCAAATAATTAAAAGGTTGGTAGGGGATGTTTCTTAGCACCCAGAAAACGACAACAATAGCGAAAATAATTTTCGGCGTTGATGGTTTATACCAAAATTTCCAAGTTTTATCTTCCTTTGCGAGGTAAGAATAAATCTTTAAGCCGAAATGAACTAGCAAAAAGGGAAGGCTTATCACCAACAACAAATTATAATTTATCGCTAGAAGAACATTGCCATGTAATAAAGCGTGAATTGCTCTTTGAGAACCACAACCTGGACAATCCAGACCCAAATATTTATGAAATGGACAGGTAGGGAATAAATTGTACATCTCAGGATTGAACTTATAGTAAATTATAACTAAAGAAACTACAACTACAAATCCTAAGATGTACTTTAATTTCATTTAGCTGTAAGCACCCATCAAACCACCGCCTATACCTACTACAAACACAAGTATGATGTATAAAATTGTTGCTCCAATACCTACAAAGAAACCAATTTTTGTCCATTTTCCAGCAGCGGCTGAAGCAGCTTCAGCACCAGCATAATCTCCAGCATCATATCTGCTGTTAACATTAGCCGCATTTACTATTCCTGCAATACCAAAAGGCAAGCAGCAAAATAAAGTGACTAAGATAGATTCCACTAACCAATTTTTTGGTCTTGGTGTTGGCGCACCCCCAAATGTTTGTTGTCCTTCCATAGTTTTTTAGTTTATTAGGTTTTAATTTTCAGTTATAATAAAAGTATAACATTTTAATTAAAAAAGGAATAGGTCAAAACTGTTTAAAAATGAAATGTTAATTAGACACTCATGTTCAATTCATAATGTAGCTAAAGAATCCTCAATGCAATTTGCACTAGACTGATTGCCAACGATTTTTTGGTCACACTCAGCACATCCACTTTTTGATTGTTAATGTAGAGATATAACTTTTGTCATTTAGTTTAGGCCACTTCTTAGTCCATCCTTCCTTAGCCTCAATAGGACTTTCAAATGTGTATTCGCCTTAGCAAGACCGCGTCTAGTCCGCATTGAGTCCGCGTCTAGTCCGCATCAAATGCGGTCTATATGCGGATATGTATTGCACTAGCCGCGGATTAACTAGGTAGTTGAGGCGAAGCGAGCCCAAATGAGTATTGCCTCAAGAATAGCTGAATCTCCAATTGTCATTAAATACCTAATGAACTCTAAACTCCCTTCATTTCAGGAACAAAGAAACTAGAGTGACCGTGTTGAAATTTAAAGAGCTTTGGTTTTTAAGGATTAAATTGTTTTTGCTTAGTTGAGGTACTATTTAGGCGTTCGTTGCCTAATTGCATAAACGTAAATCCTAAAATAAACTCTAAAGAATCATAAGCTACTTTAATGAAGAAACAATTTTTGGTAAAAGTGCTAATGCCCACTCACTGTACATTTTACCAGATGGATGCAAACCATCTTTTGCTATCAAGGAAACATCAGTTGATGCAACTCTTGAGCCTGCCGTGATATCTATATAACTAACGCCCATCGCCAAAGTTTCTTCTTTATTGATGGAGTTAAATGCATCAATTTGTTGTGCAATTACTTTAATATCCTTACCACTATTTTTACCAAATGGCGTAACTCCCCAATCAGGAATAGAAACTACAAAAACTCTACTTTTACTTCCTCTTGCAAAAGTTAAAGCTGTTTGTAATAGCTCCTTGAATTCTTTGCGATAAGTGGTTTCCGAATATCCTCTATATTGATTATTAACTCCAATAAGCAAAGTCACCACATCATAAGTTTGAGTAATATTTTCTGTTTTTATGGCTGCCTTCAGCTCGTCGGTTGTCCAGCCTGTCTTGGCAACAATTTTTGGCGCATCAAAACTAAATCCTTGTCCTTTTAGTTGCGAAACCAATTGATAAGGAAAGGATTCTTGAGCAGTAACAGCTTCTCCAATGGTATATGAATCGCCAAGGGCTAAATAAGTTAAAGAATTAGGGTCGGTAGGTTTGGCTATCATATTTTGTGTCGCACTTTTTTCGCAACCCAATAATAAGCATAAAGAAAAAAGAATAAACTGAAATCTCATCTTTTAATTTACGAGAAAAAGCTCAAGGAAGATTTTATTTGACAAGCCTAAATTAACTCCATTTTAAAAAGCGCTGCAATATAATTTTTTAATTTGCCTTTCACTTCTTCCATGTCCAATTCCCTGCCTAACTCTCTTTTCATGGAAGTTACATCCTTGTCGTCTATCCCGCAAGGCACAATGTTCTTAAAATAATCTAAATCTACATTTACGTTAAAGGCAAAGCCATGCATAGTAACCCACCTGCTGCAACGAACGCCCATTGCACAAATTTTACGAGCCTTTTCGTTATCTGCATCTAGCCAAACGCCTGTATAACCTTCATATCTTCCAGCGGCTATGCCATAATCTGCTAAGGTTAAAATCACGGCTTCTTCAAGGGTTCTTAAGTACAAGTGTATATCTGTAAAGAAATTATCAAGGTCTAATATCGGATAACCAACAATTTGGCCAGGACCATGGTAAGTAATATCGCCACCGCGATTAATTTTATAATAAGTAGCTTGTTTCTCAATTAAACCTTGCTCATCCAATAATAAATTTTCTGGATGACCGCTTTTACCTAAAGTGTAAACGTGAGGATGTTCATTAAAAATGAG
>SEDG01000895.1 GCA_004295885.1 Pedobacter sp.
GGACAAAAAGCACATCCAATAGGTAACAGGTTAGGAATCATCAGAGGATGGGATTCTAATTGGTTCGGAGGCAACAACTATGCTGATAAATTAGTTGAAGACGAAAAAATAAGAAAATATCTTTCTGCACGTATTGCAAAAGGTGGTGTAGCTAAAGTAGTAATTGAGCGTACGTTAAAACGTATCACTGTTACTATCCACACAGCTCGTCCAGGTATTGTAATCGGTAAAGCAGGTGCTGAGGTAGATAAAATCAAAGAAGAGTTAAAGAAATTGACCAAAAAGGAAATTCAAATTAACATTTTTGAGATTAAACGCCCAGAACTTGATGCACAATTAGTTGCAGAAGGTGTTGCAAAACAGTTAGAAGCTAGAATTTCTTTCCGTAGAGCAATGAAAACAACTATCGCATCAACAATGCGTATGGGTGCAGAAGGTATCAAAATAATGACTTCAGGTCGTTTAGGTGGTGCTGAGATGGCTCGTAGCGAACAGTATAAAGAGGGAAGAATTCCTTTGCATACTTTCCGTGCTGATATTGATTATGCGTTGGCAGAAGCTTTAACTACTTATGGTAAAATAGGTGTTAAAGTGTGGATCTGTAAAGGTGAAGTTTACGGTAAACGTGATCTTTCTCCAAACATCGGTGCTGCGAGCAATGCTCCAGGTAAAGGTGGCGACAGACCTCAAGGTGCTTTCGGCGGTAGAGATAACAGAGGTGCTGGCGGAGACAGAAGGAATGACAAACGTCCAGGTGGCGGTCGTCCTGGTCAAGGCGGTGCTGGTGCAGGAAGAGATAATAAAGGTGGTGGTGCCAACAGAGGTCCACGCAAATAGTTAACAAGATCGTTTAACGATAATATTAAAATAAAATGTTACAGCCAAAAAGAACGAAGTTCAGAAAGATGCAAAAAGGCAGAATGAAAGGTTTAGCAACTCGTGGTGCTGAATTGTCATTCGGTTCTTTCGGGATTAAATCTTTAGAGGCAACTTGGATCACAAGTCGCCAGATAGAAGCAGCCCGTATTGCGGTAACTCGTTTCATGAAACGTGAAGGTCAAGTTTGGATTAGAATTTAATAAAATGAAGAACTCAGAAATCATAGGGCTTTCACAAGAAGAACTAGTAGCTAAGATTGCAGAAGAAAGAGAAAACTTGGTAAAGTTAAAATTTGCACATACAATTTCGGCTATTGAAAATCCTACCCGTATCAATAAGGTAAGAAAAGATATTGCCCGATTAAACACTGAATTGACTAAGCTTAAAGCTCAGTCTGCAACTGAAACTAAATAACTTTAGAGTCGAAATGGAAAGACAATTAAGAAAAACAAGAACCGGGTTGGTGGTAAGCAACAAAATGGAAAAATCTATTGTTGTGGCGGTTGAGCGTAAAGTGAAACACCCGATCTATGGTAAGTTTGTTAAGAAAACTACCAAATTTATGGCTCATGACGAGAAAAACGAATGTGGTATCGGTGATACTGTATTAATTCAAGAGACTCGTCCGCTGAGTAAAAACAAGAACTGGAGATTAGTACAAATTTTAGAAAGAGCTAAATAAGATGGTACAACAGGAATCACGATTAAACGTAGCCGATAATAGCGGCGCAAAACAAG
>SEDG01000896.1 GCA_004295885.1 Pedobacter sp.
ACATCATTAGACAACGTAGCTTTACCTTTAATTTATGCAGGTGCGAGCAAAAAGGAGCGTAATGAACGTGCAACTAAGGCTTTGGAAAATGTTGGTTTAGGTAATCGTGTTACGCACAAGCCAAATGAACTTTCAGGTGGTCAGCGCCAACGTGTAGCTGTTGCAAGAGCATTAATCAATAATCCTTCTATTATCTTGGCAGATGAGCCTACAGGTAACTTAGATACCAAAACATCTATTGAAATCATGGGCTTATTAGAGGAGATTCATAGTAAAGGAAACACTATTATTTTGGTTACCCACGAGGAAGATATTGCGCAACATGCACACCGTATTGTTCGCATGAGAGATGGATTGATAGAAAAAGATTATGTTAATGATGATGTAAAAACTGTTTCACCACGCTTATCTCATTTAAAGGAAAAAGGTGATGATTTTGAAAGCATAGTTTAAACCGATATGAGATATGAGAAGCTAGATTTGAGATAATCCATTCTCGATACTCATATCTCAATACTCATATCTCAAAAATGAAAATTTACACCAAAACAGGCGATAAAGGCGAAACATCACTAATTGGTGGGGTCCGTGTTCCTAAATATCACATCAGAATTGAGAGTTACGGAACGGTTGATGAACTAAATTCTTACATCGGTTTAATCATGTGTCAGGCTATAGACACACACCATCAAGAGGTTTTAAAAGAAATTCAAGATAGGTTATTCACAATTGGTTCTTCACTGGCATCAGACCCAGAGAAGTCTAAGATGAAAATTCCTGACCTTTTAGAAAGTGATATCACGTTACTTGAAAAAGAGATGGATGAGATGAATGAAGTGCTTCCAGCTTTAAAACATTTCATATTACCAGGAGGAAACACCGTTGTATCTTATTGTCATTTAGCTCGTTGTGTTTGCAGACGAGCGGAAAGACTTACGGTAGAATTAGCCTCAACGAGCTTTGTAGACAGCATTATTACAATTTATTTAAACAGATTGAGCGATTATTTATTCGTTTTGGCTCGTAAATTGAATGACGATGCTAAAACAGAAGAAAACATCTGGATACCACGAA
>SEDG01000897.1 GCA_004295885.1 Pedobacter sp.
AGAATGCGGCTATTACGGTAGATGAAAGTTTGTTAACTGCCGCGTCTGTATTTTATGATGCAGTGTATGTACCGAGCGGTAAAAAAAGTGTAGCGACTATAGCAACAGAACCGGACGCCATTCATTTTTTAAATGAGGCTTTTAAACACTGCAAGGCCATAGCCATTGATGCAGATGCAAAAGCAGTTATTGATGCTACTTATTTTGCTGCACTAGTTAAAGAAGATGGGATTATTATTGAGGGTGATGCTAAAAAACTAGCCGATCAGTTTATAAAATCAATTGCTCAACATCGCTTCTGGGACAGAGAAAAAGCAAGGAAAGTACCTGCATAAAATGCAAATGCCTCACGAAATTTCGTGAGGCTTTTCTACTTTAACAGTTATCCACAGATTTGACTATGTTAATAATCTTTGTTCATCCTTTTTTCTGTTGTTGAACTATGCTTCCAATAATTCTAAAGCTTTAACATTTCCCTGCTGTGCTGCTAGGTCTGCGGCTCTCATGCCCCTTACATCGCAAATCGTTGAATCTGCTCCATGCAGTAGTAAAAGTTCAACCAAATCATTTCTTCCAAACATCGCTGCAAACATCAAGGCCGTACCACCATTGCCATGTTGAAGATTTAAATTCGCTCCACCTTCAATGAGCAGTTCGGCAATGGCAGGATAACCTTTAAAAGCTACCCCCATTAAGGCTGTATTTCCGCCTAAGTCTTGAGCGTTTACATCAGCACCATTCGCTAACAGTAGTTTTGCCGCTTCAAATTGATTGTTATAGCAAGCGATAATTAAAGGCGTATACCCTTTTTCATCTTTGATATTTACATCGGCATTGCCTTTTAATAATTCGTTTAAAACCGCTATGTCGCCCACTCTCGCGGCGTGTATGAGTAGTTCTTGTTCTAATTGCATGATTTAGTTGATTGGCTTATTTGTATCATTATTTCATTAGTGTCATTGGTTCATTGGTGTAAAGACCAATGCAAAGTTTATTATGAAACAAATGAAAGTCTGTATGGTTTTAGGCAGAATCTCGATTCAATTGAGCAGCCAATATGTCATCGAGGCTGG
>SEDG01000898.1 GCA_004295885.1 Pedobacter sp.
GCTTCAAGGCCAACCATGTATGGTTTAGAAATGCATTTGGTTGCTATTCATAAGGCCATTCAACAGTTTAAGCCAAACGTTGTTGTACTAGACCCAATAACTAACCTAATAACCATAGGAAGTTTTAGTGAAGTTAAATCGATGTTGGTAAGGATGATAGACTTTTTGCAGGAAAACCTGATCACAGTGATGTTCACCGCCTTAACATTGAACAATTTCGTTAACGATTTAACAGACGATGGTGTTTCTTCGTTGGTAGATTCATGGATTTGCATCAAAGACATTGAGATGAATGGGGAGCGAAACAGAGGTTTGTATGTGATGAAGGCTAGGGGAATGCAACACTCTAATCAGATTAGGGAATTTGTAATCACCAATAAAGGCTTAAGTCTAGTTGATGTTTACATAGGGCCAGATGGTGTCCTAACTGGTTCTGCAAGGGAATCTCAAATGCTATTGGAAGAAACTGGTCAAGTTTTACATACCAATGCAGTAGGCAGAAAAGACAGAGAAGTTTTAAGGAAACGTAAATTGTTAGAAGCGAAAATCGAAAGCCTAAAAACAGAATTTGAATCAGCAGAAGAGGAATTAAATAAGATATACATTGAAGATGAGCTTAGGCGTGGCGTAATGAATAAAACCCGTCAACAGATGACAGATCTACGCTCGGGAAATAAGGATGTTAAATAGAAAGGAGAAGCTTGTGAGTAAGAAATATGAACTGAGATTATATGTGGCTGGTAAAACCGTGAAATCAGTTACGGCTTTGAGCAACTTAAAACAGTATTGTGAAGAGCATTTAAAGGGAGAATACGAAATTGAGGTAATCGATTTGTTAGAAAAGCCTCAATTAGCAGAGGGCGATCAAATTCTGGCTATACCAACGCTAGTAAAAAAGGTGCCAGAACCTGTTAGGAAAATTATCGGTGATCTTTCTAATCAAGAAAAAGTGTTAGTGGGTTTAGATATCAGACCTAAATTATAAAAATAAACAAATGAATGTAGAAGGCAACTCACTGCAAGATTGGGGTATTGCAGCTGATGAAAAATACAGCCTTCGGTTATTTGTAG
>SEDG01000195.1 GCA_004295885.1 Pedobacter sp.
AATTTAGTTGGAAGAATTTTTCTTTTTATATTGATGAGAGACTTATAATTTTTCCATAATATAACTGCTTGTAATTCTCAAATATAATTTTTCAAGGGATAAAATCTACAATTTATGGAAGGTCCTAAAAGAGGTTTCTAAATTTACGGGACAAGAAAAAAGGCAGCTTAGAAACTAAGCTGCCCTTCAGACTTTAAATAATCTAATTGATTTTATATCGAAGTTGTAGTATAGGTTACATCAAACTTACCTTCGGTTATGGTCTTTTTTGTTGACAAGGAAGTATCCATATTTGGTGCTATAAATTCAAACGTTCCTTTAACACTATTACTCGTAGAACTAGTAATTATTAATTTCCCAGTTTTCACACCTGTTTCAGATGCGTATGAGCCAGTTTGCGATTGATCTTCATTATATCCACCTTGTGCATCGATATCAATATCGTAAGTTCCATTGCCTTTAAAGTTGTATACAATAATAGTTACAACCTTAAGCCCGTTGGTACCATAAATAGTCATCATATTACCAAACAATGGGCCTTTATTTAAGTTTGCCTGTCCTACAAAGTTGATGCTTGTTCCATCAACCCTTGCACTCATGTTGCCAGTGCCTTGCCCTGGTGTAGGACCTGGTATTGGTTCAAGACTAATTGTAAACTGTCCTTCAGTTACGGTTTTCACATCTCCAACGGTATTTGCTGCCTTAAATTCAAAGGTTCCGATAATTGCCTTGGCAGTGTAGGTTGTAATTTTAATCGTTCCAGACTCTGCAAAATAAGTTTGAGTAAAAGGGTCTGTTATTCCTTCAGTATAACTAGCATTAGATATTAAATCTGCAGCATTATATGTACCAACACCTTTAAAGTCTTGCCAAGTAAACACAAATGCTTTTGGATTTTTATACCCACTAATCTGCAGGTCTTTTTTTCCGTTACTATTTACATATTCTTGTGCATAAGCAAACTCACATTCAACCCAAACACCGTTAACTTTGGCTTTCATACTGGTTTTTACAATTGCGGGTGCTGTGCCACCTGGTCCAGAACCTTCAACAAAAACAATGTCTTTTTGGCAAGCGTTTAAGCCAACAGTCATCAATACTAAAAGCAGCAAGAGTGATTTGATGTTTTTCATGGAATGTTAATTTGTATTAAGCTAATAAATTTCTCCAGCTCACTTTGCCTTCAATTATGGTATGCAATTCTTTAATTTCAATTCTTTGTTGTTCCATAGTATCACGGTGGCGAATAGTTACCGTGTTATCTTCCAAAGTCTGGTGATCAACCGTTACGCAGAAAGGTGTTCCAATTGCATCCATACGGCGATAACGTTTACCAATAGCATCTTTTTCTTCATAAACACAGTTGAAATCAAATTTCAAATGGTCCATAATTTCACGAGCTTTTTCTGGCAAACCATCTTTTTTAGTTAATGGGAAAATAGCCACTTTAATTGGTGCCAAAGCTGGGTGCAAACGTAATAATGTTCTGCTGTCTTGTCTTTCTGGTGTACTTAAATCCTCTTCTTCAAAAGCATTAATCATAGTTAACAAAAACATTCTATCTAAACCGATTGATGTTTCGATAACATAAGGAACGTAATTGCCATAAGGTTTACCTTCTTCATTTAAATCGTTATCAAAGTATTGCATCTTCTTGCCAGAAAACTCTTGATGTTGCGTTAAATCGAAATCAGTTCTACTGTGTATACCTTCAACTTCTTTAAAACCAAACGGGAATTCGAACTCGATATCTGTTGCAGCATTAGCATAGTGTGCCAATTTAACATGGTCATGGAAACGATATTTCTCTGGCGAAGTTCCCAAAGCTTGGTGCCATTTTAAACGAGCTTCTTTCCAATAAGCAAACCATTTTTTGTCTTCGCCTGGGCGAACGAAAAACTGCATTTCCATTTGCTCAAATTCACGCATACGCATGATAAACTGACGAGCAATTACTTCATTTCTAAAAGCCTTACCAATTTGTGCAATCCCGAAAGGAATTTTCATTCTTCCAGATTTCTGTACATTTAAAAAGTTTACAAAAATGCCTTGCGCAGTCTCCGGACGAAGATAAACTTCATCACTTCCTTCTGCCATTGCCCCAAATTGTGTGCTGAACATCAAGTTAAACTGACGAACATCAGTCCAGTTTTTAGTGCCGCTAACTGGACAGGCAATTTCGTGTTCTTCAATTAGTACTTTTAAACGAGGCAAATCTTCAGCTGTTAAGGCAGCATCCATATCGGCTTGCAATTTTGCAGCTTTTTCGGTTTTTCCATCTTTCTCGTAACGAGCAATTTTATCTTCTAATAACTGGTCAGCACGGTAACGTTTTTTAGAATCTTTATTGTCAATCATGGGGTCGTTAAAACCATCAACGTGACCACTGGCTTTCCAAACCTTAGGGTGCATAAAAATTGCAGAATCAATCCCTACAATGTTTTCGTGCATTTGCACCATTGCTTTCCACCAGTAAGTTTTAATGTTGTTTTTTAGTTCGGCACCTAATTGTCCGTAGTCGTAAACGGCACTTAAACCGTCATATATTTCGCTGCTTTGAAACACGAAACCGTATTCCTTAGCGTGTGATATTACATTTTTAAATTGTTCGTCGTTTGTTTTAGCCATAGTGGCGCAAAGATAATATTTAAAGATGAAAGACTAAAGCTAAAAGACTAAAGCTTAATTCTTATGCAAATCAGCTTATATTTTCTTAAATGCCTTACATGGTGACTTTTAGTTAAAAAGCAAAATCAGTGTAAGAAACCAAAATCAGTCCCGCCTTCGCTTCAATCTTTTGTCCTTCGACTTCGCTCAGGATGACAAAGGATTTTCGCTATCCCGATAACTATCGGGACGGGTTTAAAGAACAGAAACTTCTGCTACTATCAAGGTTTAGGTGCCCTGCCAACAATTAACAATAAAGCAATCTAGCAACATTTCAACCTTACAACCTTTCAACATTCCAACTTTTAAAGTATTTTTGAGCACAATGAGCATCAAAGTAAAAAACCTCTCCAAACATTTCGGGCAGCAAAAAGCAGTCGATTCAATTAGTTTCGAAGCTAAGCCAGGTAAAATATTGGGTTTTTTGGGCCCGAACGGAGCAGGTAAGTCAACTACCATGAAAATGCTCACTGCCTATATGTCGCCAACATCCGGCGATGCCGAAATATGTGGCAAAAGCATTTTAACAGATGAAATTGAAATTAAAAGGTCTATAGGATATTTGCCAGAAAACACACCGCTTTATCACGATATGTACATTCGTGAGTTTTTAAGTTTTGTCGGAGAAACTTATGGTATTGCCAATTTGTCTCATCGAGTAGAAGATGTAATTAAGCAAGTTGGACTAACGCCAGAACAACATAAAAAAATCGGAATGCTTTCTAAGGGTTACAAACAACGTGTTGGTTTGGCGCAAGCAATTATACATAATCCAGAAGTTTTGATTTTAGATGAGCCAACTTCAGGGCTTGATCCAAATCAATTAACTGACATTAGGGCGTTGATAAAGGATTTAGGCAAAAACAAAACTGTCATTATTTCTACCCATATCATGCAAGAGGTAGAAGCAATCTGCGATGAGGTCATAATTATCAATAAAGGAAAGATTGTAGCAAACGACACCATTTCAGGAATTAAAACTCAACACAAAGACATTTCCTTAGAAGAAATTTTTAGAAAATTAACTAATTGATAAACAAATAATTGTATTTTTATTCTTAAAAGTTGTCAAATTGATGACCAACCGTAGTAACTATTGGCTTAGTTGTTGCGTCTTAATGGACAATAAATTAACAAAATATAAATTACAAAAAAACACGATGAAAAAATTATTATTATCATTAGCCCTTGTTGCAGGTTTAGGCCTTGCAGCTAACGCACAAACAGAAGGTGCGGTTAAAAAATTAAGTATTGGTGCAGAAGTCGGTATTCCAACTGAAGGATCTAACGAATTACTAGTTGGTGGTTCTTTACAGTTTGAACAACCAATCGCAAAATCATTAAATTTCACACTATCGGCTGGATACATTGCTGATATGATCACAGGCGATGCAAAAGATGTTTTGAAAGCACTAGGAGCTAAAACTAGCTACGGATTTATTCCATTAAAAGCTGGTGCTAAATATTATTTTGGTGGCAACTTTTATGCAGCTGGTGAAGTAGGTGCCGCAATAAGTACAGTTGATGGTATTGGTACTTCATTCGCCTATGCTCCAACACTAGGTGCATCTTTTTCAGTTGCTGACAAATCTAGCTTGGATTTTGGTATACGTTATGAGAACTGGTCAAAAGCTTCTTCTGGCTTTATTGGCTTACGTGCTGCTTACACATTTGGTTTATAGAAATTAAAATTCATAATAGAAAAGTCTCGGTAATCTAATTTATCGAGACTTTTTTATTTAAACTAAATTGATAGTTTTGTAATAAGGTAATCAAACAAAAAAACATGAAGAAATTATTATTATCATTAGCATTAGTTGCAGGCCTTAGTGCCGCGGCTTTAGCACAATCACCAGTAAAGTTCGGAGTAAAGGCAGGCTTGGCTTTGCCTAACATGTCTATCTCTGCTGGAGGTATTTCTGTAGGGTTCGATTCAAGAGCATCATTTTATGTAGGTGGAACTGCAGATTTTTCTATTTCAAATACCTTTTCTATTCAACCAGGTTTAACTTTTATTAGCAAGGGAACCAAATTTAATGGAGATGATTTTGAATTGGAAGATATATCAACAGGCTCAAACTCTGCAACTTTAAATTTGTCTTATATTGAAATCCCAGTAAACTTACTAGCGAATTTTAAAGCAGGTTCTGGTAAGGTGTTTTTTGGTGCTGGTCCATATTATGCATTTGCAGTGGATGCTTATGCAAAATCGGGAGGTATTAAGGAAACTATAGATTTTGATGAAGATGGTTTTAAACGTGGCGATTTTGGTATTAACTTTTTAGGCGGTTTCCAATTCTATAAAGGTTTAAATGTACACGCGGGTTATGGATTAGGAATTAGCAGCGTTGTTGATAATGAAGAAGAGATAGACTTTAAATTTAAAAACAAAGTTTTCACAGTAGGCTTGGGCTATACTTTTTAACTATAAATCTTATTAATTAAAAGTCTCAACAATTGCGTTGAGACTTTTTTGTTTTAGGAGATATTGCATAACTTCGGCATCATTAATCGCCTTGCATGTACGCAGTTTTTAAACGTGAATTATTTAGCTTCTTAAATGCAGAAGAAAGAAGAGAAGGAACCTATGTGCTTCTGGCAACAAGGCCACTAAGCGGTTTACAAATCATTTTAGCGAAATACCTTGCTTGCGTCGTGCTCTTGCTTTTTGCATTAATACCAACTTTGATTTATTACTACAGTATATACCAGCTGGGTTTGCCCAAAGGAAATGTAGATACCGGCGCTGTAATCGGGTCGTATTTAGGCTTGTTTCTGTTAGGTAATGCTTTTATCTCTATTGGCATTTTTGCATCATCAGTTACTAAAAATCAAGTCATAGCTTTTGCAGTTGCTATTTTTTTATGCTTTTTCGCTTACAGCGGATTTGATTCTTTAAGCAAAGTTTTTGAATTGAGTTTATTAGAAACCGTTCTAATTAATTTTGGGATAAACGAACATTATCAATCAATTAGTAGAGGCGTTTTAGATACTCGAGACTTAGTCTATTTTATCACATTTGTATTGTTGTTTTTTGGATTGACCAAACTGATGATAGGAGGTAGGAAATGGTAGGGTTTAAGAGCAAGGAAAAAGGATTAAAGAGTAAGGAACAAGGAGCAAAGAACAATAGTTTCATAAGGATATTAGGTTTTGTAGTAATATTAGTGCTAATAAATATAATCGCCCAACATTTCTATACTCGTTTCGATTTTACTAAGGAAAAGCGCTATACTTTAAATCAAAAAACGAAAGATGTATTGGCAAAAACGCAAAAGGATATTATCATCACTGTGTTCTTAGATGGAGAAATTCCTGCTGCTTTTAAAAGATTGCAAAATGCCACTAAAGATTTACTGAGCGATTACAAGGCTTATTCAAATGCAAACATCAAAATTGTTTTCGAAGACCCATTAAAAGATGTGCCGGCAAATGAACAAGATACCGTCATCAATAAGTACCTCGGCATAGGAATAAAACCTATTGCCATCAACCTTAAAAACGATGCTGGGATAACCCAAAAATTAATCTTCCCGATGGCATTAATTGAAAGTGGAGAGGTTCAGATTCCTATCAATTTGTTGCAAAAAACGGGCGGAGCAGCAACGGACTATGAAGAAAATATAACCAGCTCTATTCAGAATTTAGAATACGCATTTACATCAACCCTTAAAAAATTAATGACTGGCATTAGTCCAAAAATTGGATTTACAGAAGGTCATGGAGAACCATCAAATGTTTATCTGTACGATGCCATTACGTCTTTATCACAACAATATTATGTGGGAAGGGTAGATTTAAAATTAATGACCAAACAAGGTTTAGATGATTTAAATGTGCTCATCATCGAAAAACCTCAACAAGCATTAACTGAGGTGGAAAAATATAAAATCAACTACTTTGTGATGAAAGGCGGTAAGGTAGTTTGGGCAATCGACCAAGTTAATGCAGAATTGGATAGTTTAGAAAAACGCCCTCAAGAAATGGCTTTTAACAGGCAACTGAATATTGATGATATGCTTTTTGAATATGGTGCTCGTATCAATTACAATTTAATTACAGATGTAAATTGCGCCATGATTCCTTTCGCAACAGGTAATGCTGGTCAGCAGGCCCAAATAGATACCGCACCTTGGTTGTATTACCCAGTTTTTATGCCAGATACAACAAGCAATGTGGTTAAAAATATAGATGGTATTAAAAGCCAGTTTGCAAGTACCGTAGATACCATTGGTGTGCCGAATGTAAGCAAGAAGATTTTTCTTCAAACCTCGCCTTTTAATAAAATTTTCGAAACACCTAAAATGCTTTCGCTACAAATGTTGGCTGTTCAACCTGCTCAAAAAGAATATACAAGTGTCCCAAAATCTGCTGCGGTTCTGCTGGAAGGAAGTTTTAAATCTGTA
>SEDG01000899.1 GCA_004295885.1 Pedobacter sp.
GTTAACGTAACTTCTGCCAGTGGCGAGCCAGGATCTGTTACCGGTGTGGTAATTAGAGGAGCTGGTGGTGTAAGATCAGGAAGTAGTCCGCTGTACGTAATTGATGGTTTGCCATTAGATAACTCGAATACTGGTAGTGGCGATCCACTTACATTTATCAATCCGCAGGATATCGAATCTATCGATGTATTGAAAGATGCTTCGGCGACTGCTATTTACGGTTCTCGTGGTGCGAATGGTGTGATCATCGTAACCACAAGAAAAGGTAAAGTTGGTACTTCGACATTGAATGTTGCCACAAGCTTAGGTGTTTCGAAATTAGCTAGAGCCATCCCAGTTTTAACGGCAGATGAATTTCGTGCAGAAGTGCCAAAAACTGGTGCTGTATTAGACGACAAAGGAGGAAATACCGATTGGCAAAAAGAAGCCATGAGGACTGCCTATACTCAGAATTACAACTTAAATTTAGGAGGCGGGGCTGATAAATTGGCGTATTTCGCTTCTGTCGGTGCTCAAAAACAAGAAGGTATCATCAAGAAAAACGATTTGAATAGGTATTCTGGAAGATTTAATGTAACGCAGAAGTTCTTAGAAGATCGACTAGTATTGGATATGAATGTGAACGTAGCGAATACGAAACAAACTCGTCCGCCGATTGGTACTATTTTAGCAAATATTTTAACGAACAATCCAACCTATCCTTCTATGGATGCTAATGGTAATCCGATTGCTAGCTTAATTGTTCCTAATCCAGCTTTTTATTTCGATTTTGAGAAGGAAACCACAGTTACGAACCGCGTAATCGGTAACATTACTCCTTCCTTGAAACTTATAAAAGGACTTGTTTATAAGGCAAACTTAGGTATCGATAATTCGACAGCAACTCGTGATGCATTGAATATGCCAAATCCGATCACCACTCGCGAGAGTAGATTAGAGACTTTCAACAATATCAATAAAAACACATTGATAGAAAACTATTTGACCTACAACTGGGCAAATACAAAACATAATATATCTGCCTTAGCTGGTCATTCTTATCAAAGAATTTTTATTCAGCAGAGAAATAC
>SEDG01000900.1 GCA_004295885.1 Pedobacter sp.
TTCTACAACAAGATTTAATGGAGTTAATGTTATCAATACAGCTAGAAAAATATAATTATGGCCATATTAAGTAAAGAAGAAGCCCAAGCAATATTAAAAAAAGTACTCAGCTTTTCTAAGGCAGATTCCTGTGAGGTAAGTTTAAATGGGTCTAACGGTGGCAATATCCGTTACGCCCGTAATGCTGTTTCTACTGCAGGACAAGTAAATGTGATGAGTTTATCGGTAAACTCAACCTTTGGTAAAAAAACAGGGTCAGCATCTATCAATGAATTTGATGATGCCTCGCTTAAAAAAGTAGTGACCAGAGCTGAGGAATTGGCAATGTTGGCACCAGAAAACCCTGAATTTATGCCTTTGTTAGGCGCTCAAACCTTTCCAGAATCAAAAACCTATAACGAAAATACAGCAGCCATGACACCTGATACCAGAGCAGAAATGGTTGGTAAAAGTTTAGGTGTGGCAAAGGCAGCTAATTTAGATGCGGCAGGGTTTTTAGAAAACTCTACACGTTTTAATTCGGTAATGAACTCAAAAGGTTTGTTCGCTTATAACAAATCGACTAATGTTTCATTCTCAGTTACCATTAGAAATAAAGAGGGAACTGGTTCTGGCTATGTTGAGCAAGATTTCAACGATTTGAGTAAAATGGATGTACTTGCTTTAAGCAAGATTGCAGCAAGCAAAGCTACTGGTTCTGCTGGTGCAAAAGCCATTGAGCCAGGAAAATACACGGTAATATTAGAGCCATTAGCGGCTAGTGATATTTTAAGTAATATGTTTAGAGGTTTTGATGCCCGCAGTGCTGATGAAGGAAGAAGTTTCATGAGTAAAAAAGGTGGAGGAACTCGTTTAGGAGAACAATTATTTTCTGAGAATGTAAATATTTATTCTGATCCGATGAATCCTGAATTGCCTTCTGCTACTTGGAATGGTGATGGTTTAGCTTTAAAAAGAACGGATTGGGTGAAAAATGGAGTAGTTAAAAATTTAGCTTACTCTAGGTATTGGGCAGAGAAAAAAGGTGTTGAACCTGTACCATTTGGAAGAAGTATGGTGATTGAAGGTGG
>SEDG01000901.1 GCA_004295885.1 Pedobacter sp.
CCCGGCATCACCATCTTGATGCCTTCCGGCAGCATCACCGAGCCGGTCACGTCCGTCGTGCGAACGTAGAACTGCGGGCGGTAGTTCGTGAAGAACGGCGTGTGACGGCCGCCCTCTTCCTTCTTCAGGACGTACACCTCGCCCGTGAACTTCTTGTGCGGCTTGATGCTGCCCGGCTTGGCCAGAACCTGGCCGCGCTCGATGCCCTCTTTTTCGATGCCGCGCAGGAGGCAGCCGACGTTGTCGCCAGCTTGGCCTTCTTCCATCTGCTTGCGGAACATCTCCACGCCCGTGACCGTCGACTTCGTCAGCTTGTCGAAGCCGATGATCTCGATTTCGTCGTTCACCTTGACGATGCCGCGCTCGATACGGCCCGTGGCCACCGTGCCGCGGCCCTTGATCGAGAACACGTCTTCCACCGCCATGAGGAAGGGCTTGTCCACTTCACGCTGCGGCTCCGGAATCTCGCTGTCCAGCGCGGCGATCAGGTTCTCGATGGTCTTCTCCCACTCCGGCACGCCGTTGAGGGCGGGCAGAGCGGCGACCGGGATGACCTTCGCGTCGTCCCCGTTGAACTTGTACTTGGAGAGGAGCTCGCGCACTTCCATCTCCACCAGCTCCAGCATGTCCTTGTCTTCCACCGCGTCACACTTGTTGAGCGCGACCACGATGTGGTTCAGACCGACCTGCTTGGCGAGCAGCACGTGCTCGCGCGTCTGCGGCATCACGCTGTCCAGCGCGGACACGACCAGGATCGCGCCGTCCATCTGCGCCGCGCCCGTGATCATGTTCTTGATGTAATCCGCGTGGCCGGGGCAGTCGACGTGCGCGTAGTGGCGCGTGGCCGACTCGTACTCCACGTGCGAGACCGCGATGGTGACCGTCTTCGTCTCGTCGCGCACGATGCCGCCCTTGGCGATGTCCGCGTACTTGATCTCCTTGGCGAGACCCTTCTTCGACTGGACCTTCACGAGCGACGCCGTGAGCGTCGTCTTGCCGTGGTCGATGTGACCGATGGTCCCAACGTTGACGTGCGGCTTAGAACGAACGAATTTCTCTTTGGCCATTG
>SEDG01000902.1 GCA_004295885.1 Pedobacter sp.
TGCGGAATAGGAACTTCGAAAGAGTTAACTTCAAGAGGTGTTTTCCAATTGACCTCACCGTAACCTTTTTGTGGCGCTAATTGTACAGGCTCGGTCATTAATTTAGAATTACCTTTTGCAATGGCAACTGCCAGTTCAGCAGCTTTGGCAATGCTATCATTATCTAAATTATTAGTAGCCGCAAAGCCCCATGACCCGTTAGCTAAAACTCTAACGCCCATACCATAAGATTCGCCATTGGCTACGTTTTCTACTCGTGCATCTCTAGTAGCTACAACCTGATTCAAGTATCTCCCAATGCGAACATCGGCATAAGTTGCACCTTTAGATTTGGCTGCATTTAAAGCAACGTCGGCCATTTGTTTTTTTAGCTTTACATCTACTGGTGTTAAGGCTTCTTCAACAGAAATTAACCTGCCAAAAGTATTTAGGCTGGGTAACATTGCTGCACCTGTGCCTATGCCTGTCATGTATAAAAAATCTCTTCTTCTCAACTTCTTTTAATTAGATGTTTCTATTGGCCAAGATTTAAAATCTTGGCCATAATAGCCATGAATTTTGAATCCATTTAAATGATTAAGGGATTATAAATCCTTAATTATGAAAGTCGGGATTGCAAATCCCGACTAAATCTTTACAAATTCTTAAATCGCGTCAGACAATGATGAAAAAGTAAAATCTTTTATCTTCATCGGTGGGATCATTCCGCTACCTGTTCTAACTGGTTTACCTAAAGCCTCTACGTTATTTAACATGATTACCGGGCTTTCATTAAACCTAAAGTTTTTTATAGGGAATTTGATTTCGCCATTTTCGATGTAGAAAGTACCGTCACGTGTAAGTCCTGTAAGTAATAATGTTTGTGGGTCTACCGAACGGATATACCAAAAACGAGTAACTAAAATTCCTTTTTCGGTGCTTTTGATTAAGTCTTGCAATGATTGCGTGCCACCTTCAATCACCATACTTCTTCCAAATGGTACAGGTTCAACACCTTTTTTCTCTGCCCAATACCTAGAGTAAGCTAAATTTTTAACTACTCCATTTTTCACCCAATCCGTTCTTTT
>SEDG01000903.1 GCA_004295885.1 Pedobacter sp.
ATCGATTCGGCTGTAGCAGCACTGCAATATGCAAAACGGCCAAGGATCCATACTGGAATTGGCTCTTCAGACATGCACATTAAACATAAATTTAATAGCACTCGCGAAGAAATTTTAGCAAGAGCAGTTGATGCTGTAAAATATGCTAAACAATTTGTAGAAGATATTGAGTTTTATGCAGAAGATGCGGGTAGAGCAGACATTAACTTTTTGGCACAAATGATTGAAGCGGTAATTGCTGCAGGTGCTACAGTAGTAAATATACCTGATACCAATGGTTATTGTTTACCAGATCAATACGGACAAAAAATCAAATTTTTGAAAGATAATGTTCAAAATATTGATCAAGCCATCATCTCTGTGCATTGCCATAACGACCTTGGTTTGGCCACTGCCAATTCTGTTGCAGGTTTACAAAATGGTGCTCGCCAAATTGAAGGTACAATTAATGGAATAGGTGAACGTGCTGGTAATACTTCGATTGAAGAGGTGGTGATGATTTTAAAAACGCATCAAAACCTTCGTTTACATACCAATATCAATACCAAAAACTTTTATGAAATAAGCCGTATGGTAAGTTCGCAAATGCGGATGCCTGTACAGCCAAATAAAGCAATTGTAGGCAGTAATGCTTTTGCACACAGTTCTGGTATTCACCAAGATGGATTTTTAAAAAATCGTGAAAACTATGAAATCATTCGTCCAGAAGATGTTGGTTTTCCTGATGCTACTATTGTGCTTACCGCTAGAAGTGGTAGACATGCCTTAAAATTCCATTTAGAAAGGTTAGGCCATAATTTAAGCAAAGATGATTTAGCCACTGCTTATCATCAATTTTTAACCATTGCCGATCGTAAATTAGATATTAATGATGAGGATCTCACCTTAATGATGAGAGAATTGTTGAGTGTAGAACGTTAAGCTAAACAAAAATAAACTATAACAAAATGAGCAAGACATTATTTGATAAAGTGTGGGATGCACATGTGGTGCGTCAAATTGAAGGAGGACCAGATGTACTTTTTATTGATCGTCATCTTATTCACGAAGTAACCAGTCCAGTTGC
>SEDG01000904.1 GCA_004295885.1 Pedobacter sp.
GCATTTACCAACGAATTGCCCTTAAACACTCTTTTATAAATAGGGCTTATCGTCCTTGTGGCATAGTTTTCCATCGCAATGCGGAAACTTAATTCTTGAACAATTCCACTTTCATCTTTGATAAACGCATACGATGTACCAGAAGATGGCTTCATGTAAATCAATTGGCCTTGTCCTGCACTTCTAGGATTAAACGAATTTGGCTGACTGATGGAATTGTCTACTATGTAATCATTGCCTCGATAAACACCTCCAGCGTCAAAAGAAACGAAAGAATTATCCTTAGTGTTAAACCCAAAATAAAAGCTTGAGGTTTGTCCTTGATTGTCTTTACCAATAATCATCGCATAATACGGAGATAGCAAATAATCACCATCTTGTGAATTGGCAAACTTGCCGTAATCTGGTACAAATGGGGCAGTAGATAAAGTACCACGATAAAGCTTATTGTTAACCGTTCCGTGTGCTACAATTCCCATTTCTTCGATACCTTCAATGCGCCCAATGTTTATTGTTTGAGGTGCTTTAAAAAACTGGGTCGAAAAAGGATTTCTGTACAATAACGTTGCCCCATCTAAAATTGCACTTTCCTTTGCAGGGTCGTTACACAACACCCATATTTCTTCTTTGTTATTAGGCTGGTAAGGAAGTGGTTTTGCATGATAAAGTTGAACAGGATTAATAGGTAAAACTTTTCCATTTAATCCTTCATAAAGATTGTTGATCACACTCTTATCTGGTCTAACAAAAGCAAGCTTGGTTACTCCATTATCAACAGTCAGTACTATCGTCCCAACCGTAAATTGTGTGGTGCCCTTAATCTTAAAGGGTATGGTATACTTTAAACCATTTCTCTTATCGGTAACATGCAATTTAGCACGTCTTTCGCCAGTGCCCAGGTTGTATAGCATTTTTAAAGGATAGCCAGTTAAGATAATTGAACGTAGTTCTTCTGCTATTTCGATTTCCCATTCGTACTTTAAATCCTTAAACGAATCAGCATCAGGAAAGGAAACTTTTGGGCTAATAGTCAAGGTATCGCCAACAACTGCGTTGATAATGGTAT
>SEDG01000196.1 GCA_004295885.1 Pedobacter sp.
GTATAGAAACAGCTTGACAATAGTTTTTATAACACTTTTTATCATTACGTTAATTGCCCAAGCGATTACGGGTTTCAACGTCCATAACGAAGAATTACAGGAGAACGGGAAAGCTGCCATTCAGTTTAGCACCTACTTATGTTCGGGTCATTTCATATCTGCAACTTTTGAAAATTTTGAAAGTGAGTTTTTACAAATGGCATTGTACGTTTTGCTTACCGTTAAATTAAGGCAACTCGGCTCCGCTGAATCTAAAAAATTAGAAGAAAAAAGAAGAAGTTGACCGAGAACCCAAAACCAGTAGGGATGCACCTTGGGCGGTAAAAAAAGGCGGATGGATTTTAAAGATTTATCAAAGCTCCTTATCTATATGTTTCCTCATTTTATTTTTAGTGAGCTGGTATTTACATTTCTACGGAAGCTGGCAAGATTATAATGTAGAGCAAGTAATAAAAAATCTTCCCTCAGAATCAATGATTGAATACATCTGCAATGCAAATTTTTGGTTTGAAACTTTTCAGAATTGGCAAAGCGAATTCCTTTCAGTTGCCAGCATTGTTTTTTTAACCATTTACCTCAGACAAAAAGGCTCATCTGAATCAAAACCTGTTGATGCGCCAGATATGGAAACTGGCAAGTAGTCATAAGAGTTAATTTCTGTTATGGGACTTTATCAAAACATTCGACTAAAAGCGATTGTTATTAAACTACAAAACCTAAGAAATATGCTAACTCCAATTGATAATTTACCACCATATGTATTTGGTGTAAGAGCAGACGGTGAAGTAACTGCAGATGATTTGAAAAATGTATTGCTGCCAGGCTTGGAAGCACTTACAGCCAAATATGATGAAATTTACTATCTCCTAGTTTTAGATACTAAGGTTGAAAACTTTACAGCTGGAGCTTGGTTACAAGATGCATTTGCTGGTATTAAACATCTCACAAAGTGGAAAAAAATGGCAATTGTGTCTGACCAGAAAGCAGTAGAAAACTTTACAGACGCCTTTAGTTATGTAACACCTGGTGAAGCTAAAGGGTTTTCAATAGAGGAGTTAAATGAGGCTATCGCTTGGGTGAGCTTAAAATCATAAAAGGATGGGCTTGATAAAAAATTTAACAGCTGGATTTATTGGATCCGTTGCCTTAAATCTGCTTCACGAAACATTGAGGAAAAATGAAACCAACGTTCCGAAAATTAATCTTTTGGGCGCTGAAGCATTGAACAAAACTTTAGTTAATGTAGGTCAACCAGCTATTACCGATGACGAGGAATTGTACAAGGCTACATTAAAAGTAGACCTCATTAGCAACACCATGTATTATAGTTTAATAGGTGGGAAATCTAAATTGATTTGGCCTAAAGCAATTATTTTGGGCTTATCTGCTGGCATCGGCGCAGTTAAATTTCCTAAGCAGCATCTCGAGATAGCTCGAACAACACACAAAACACACAAGACCATATTAAAACTTTAGAAGGAACTGAAGCAGTTAAAAAGTTAAAGGACTTAGCAACCAGTGCCGAAAATTGTTTTTTCTGTACAAATATTAAAACTGGTTTACCACTTTCCGTTAGGCCAATGTCTGTTTTACAAGTAGATGATGCAGGTAATTTGTGGTTCATGAGCCAAAACGACAGCAATAAAAACGGTGAAATCGCTCAAGACCCTTTTACTCATTTGTTTTTTCAGGAACATAAAAATTCAGGTTTTTTAAATATTTATGGCATTACCGAAATTGTAACAGACCAAGCAAAGATAGACGAATTATGGAATCCCCTACTTAAGGTTTGGTTTCAAGGAGGTAAAGATGACCCCAAAATTAGTTTATTAAAAGTTGAACCTACAAACGTGTATTATTGGGATACCAAGCACGGAGAGGCTGTTGCATTTATTAAAATGGCGGCATCAATCATCACAGGAAAAACTATGGACGATTCTGTTGAAGGAAACCTAGAATTCTAGAATAACGTATATACTTTAGCTAACAGATTGAGGTGAATTCTTATCTCACAATATCTGTTAGCTATTAATTTTTTCACATAAATTTATCTTATGATGCGAATTCCAATTGAGCGTAAACATGTTAAAGTCTATCCAGACCCAAAACGTGTAATTGCCCGTTTCTTTTTTAATGGTGATGATAGAGCTAAAGATGTAATTACGAAAGTGATGACGTTGAATGACGTTCAGGTTTTTCAAATTATTTCTCCTCTTCTTCAAGAATATTCAAAAAGACATAGAAACATTACCAAAATTTTAATTCGTCATTGCAAAAAGTTAAAATCGCTATTGGAAACAATGGATATTGATTATAAGGAGCTAGATGAATACAGGCGACTGCTAATTGGTTCTTATTTTACCCATGAATATTCTATTGAATCTGCGGCTTTTTTTAATCCTTCTATTATCGAAGACCCAGACCAAGCTGATTTGGAAGAAGGAGAAAAGCGCTTGATTATTAGTTTTAGAGCAGTTGGTGAAGGGCACATCTCCTCTATCGTTTTTAGAAGAGCGCTAATCGACAGGCATAATAACATCACGGTTATCCCAGTGGGAGATTATATTGACGAGGCCGAGATTATTAGAAATGCAACCTACAACAAAAAGCTTTTCTTAGATAAGGGTTTAATATCTCTAATTAACGAAGATGTCTTAAAGATGCTAGACACGAAACTAGCAGACCAGTTTGATTACGCCACCTTAAAAAAAGTAATTGCCGAAACGCAAGAATTGGAACCAGACCCAGAAAAAGATATCGAGTTAGAAAAAGTGCTGTGGCTATCTGATTCTTATTATGAAATTCTTTTTTCGTTGGATACTGATATTTCAGACCGTGTTATTTTCCCTATCTCCGAATTTGAACGAAAAGGAATTGAAGACGCCAGATTCACGAAATTCACTAACGATGATGGTTCGTATACTTACTATGCCACTTATACCGCTTATGATGGGCAAATCATCATCCCTAAACTTTTAAAAACTAAAGATTTTTATGATTTTACAGTGGGTCCTTTGTTTGGAAATGGTGCGCAGAATAAAAACTTAGCGCTTTTCCCACGCAAAATCAATGGCAAATATGCTATGTTATCTCGAATAGATGGAATAAACAATTACATTATGTATTCCGATAAAATAAACGTTTGGGAAAATCCCATCAGGCTACAAGAACCGCATTACAGCTGGGAATTTGTACAAATTGGTAATTGTGGCTCACCTATCGAAACTGAAGATGGCTGGTTAGTAATTACTCATGCTGTGGGGCCAATGAGAAGATATTGTTTAAGTGCAACCCTTCTAAATTTAGAAGACCCTACCATTGAAATTGGAAGACTGGCTGAACCATTGCTAATTCCAAATCCGGACGAGCGTGAAGGCTATGTACCAAATGTGGTTTACTCTTGTGGGTCGATTATTAACAACGGCCAATTGATTATTCCTTATGGTTTATCAGATTATTCGTCTTCGTTTGCTACCGTGGATTTAAGAGCCTTGCTAGATAGACTTAAGTCATCGCCAACACCGAATTAATATTAAGCCTGGTTTTATTTAAAAACCAGGCTTTTTTGTACTTTCAACCCGTTTAATTTCTGGTCGTATTTAAATGCTTTAAGAATTACCAAATGCGATATTAAATAAGCTAGTGTACTCTCCGCACCCTGATTTCTATTCACACCACCTTTATGTAAGCCATCTGCACATCCTTTAGTTTCTGCATCATACAACGGAATTCGTAAAGAATTCTCACCTAGGAACCATAAATAACTAGAAAACATTTTCTTCATGTACTCTGCTTCTCTGGTTACTATAAATGCTTGGAAATACATTAACACCATCGCCATAATTTCTATAGCTTGTTGGTCGTATAAAGGCATTATTTTATTACCTCTATCATGCCAACCATCATTACCAACAGGGTTACAAGAGTTTAAGTTAAAAGTTAGTTTCTCTAGGTAGGTTAGCGATTCAAGTGCTATATTTTTCACTTCTTCATTACCTGTTATTTCTGCAGAATGGAATAAAGCTAGTGGAAAAATCGCATTGTCGTAAGTCATCTTATCCTCAAACCAATGCCAATCATCACCTTTGGTATTGTGATAAGCTGCAACCAGTTTTCCTGTTAAATCTTTAAGTTCATTTATAATTAATTCATCATAAGGATGAGACTGTAGATAATAACTTAGTCCGGTTATCGTATTAGCAACCCCTCTTAAGTGAGTTAATTTTTTAAAATGAGGTACTGCTTTAAAAAATAATTCTCTGCCAAATTCTATATAAGAACGATTTGGAGCGGTATGGATTAAATATCCTAAAGCCCAAATTGTTCGTCCGAAAGAGTCATCGGTACCTTCTTCATCTAAATATTGGCGACTGAAACTCATAAAATTCCTGAAATTTCCGTCTTCCAATTGCATATCGTGCGTAAAGCTTAAATAGATAGGCAATAATTTTAAAGCTTCAGCATTACGAGTTTCTTCATAAGCCATTAGCGCCATGATAATTGCCCTTGAATTATCGTCTACACAATAACCTTCTTTCCTATTAGGCACCCCAAATTTTGCATGTTGAAAAATGCCAGTATCATCAGTTAAAAGTTTAACATAGTCGATGCTAAACTCGGGCATCAACCCTGGATCTATTATTTGTCTTAAAATTTTATCGCTATAATCTTGATGTTTTATTGCTTTTTCAATTGTTGAAATGAACGATTTTCCAATTTTTGGCCATCTTAATTGAAGACCGTATTGATAAGCATTATTTTTGAGTGAAGCTAATTTTTCAGGAAAATCTAATAACTGATTTACAATTTCTGCTAAACCAATATCATCCTTAAAATTAAATAAGCGACCACGATTATCATCTAACAATTCTTGAGCATGCCAATATGGAGTAGACACAACGGCGGCTCCAGCTCCTACGGCATATGATAATGTACCGCTTGTGATTTGTGCTTCGTTAAAATATGGCGTAATGTAAACGTCAGCTGCTGATAAGTAATTGATTAGCTCTTCTTCCTCAACAAACCTATTTAGAAAAACTAGATGCTCACTTACATTTAATTCAGCAGCCAGATTTTTAAGATAATCACGATACTCCTCACCAGAATTTTTGACAACTCCTGGATGCGTGTTTCCTAAAATTACATATACAGTTTCAGGATGTTTTTGCACAATTGCTGGTAAAGCTTTAACTACCGTTTCTAAGCCTTTATTTCTGCTAATTAAACCAAACGTTAGTAATATTTTTTTGCCTTTTAATTGTGGTAATTCTTTAACAGGGTTGATGATTGGGGCTTCTAAATCTGGCACACCGTGTTCTATGAGTTGAATTTTTTCTTTAGGAACTTGATAAATATCCGTTAAAAAGCCAACTGCTTTTTTTCCCATCACAATTATTCTCGACGATTTTTTAGCAACCTCTTTGACGATGGCTTTTTGCAAAAAAGTAGGCGAATTTAATATGGTGTGTAATATGGAGATGATAGGTTTTTCTATCTGATTCAAAAATGGAAGGACAAATAATCCACTTTCTCCACCATAAATCCCGAATTCATGTTGTAAAATGCAAGCATCAACGTCACTTCCATTGATAAAATTTGCCGCTGCTGCATAATCTTCTTGTACGTTCTGCCTAATTACAAATTTAACTTCTTCGGGGTATTTATATTCATTTAAATCATCAGAGTTATTCATTGCAATAACCACACTGTTTTCTACAATGTCATTATTATCAAAATTACAGCAAATCGCTTTTATTAAATTGTTATTAAAAGTTGCTAAACCACATTCACGTGGCGGATAGGTAGAAATGTATGCAATTTTCATATCTCGGTAATAATGCTTTGAAAAAATAAGAACCTACTAAGTTTGAGAGATTAGTTGTTTAACAACGAGGAGGTTAAGTTGTTTTGGTTAAAAAGCATATTAGCTGATAAAATCGCATTCCTAAAAGGAGAAATGACATTTTAATCGCTTTTCAAATATTTAGAAAAATATTTTGCTTTTAAGCCTCCTATTACATACATTTGCATCCCGCTAGTAAGCAAATGCCCAGTTGGCGGAATTGGTAGACGCGCTGGTCTCAAACACCTGTGGGAAACCGTGCCGGTTCGACTCCGGCACTGGGTACATTGGAAAGCCTTAGAGAAATCTAAGGCTTTTTTGTTATGCTTTTTTTAAATCATCCCAAATAATTAAAAAGCTATCCTTACCTTCGGCTATCCCTATCATAACCTATGTGCAAGCTTAGCTTCAACAACATTTCGTTAAAAAATAGCACGTTTTGGTCCGAACTCATTGGTACTTCTTCAATGTTCAGTTTAGAAAGCAGGATATTTCACTCTATTAGT
>SEDG01000905.1 GCA_004295885.1 Pedobacter sp.
TTATATTACTTCTTAAAGGTTAGCACTTGCACGATGTTGTTTTTTGGCTTCTATCTCTTGGTGCTAAGAAAACTGACCTTCTTCAGAATCAATCGTTTCTACCTGTTGTTTACGTTGATCATCAGTTTCATCATTCCCACCCTGCATTTTACAGTGGAAAGGCAATTGTCAGAGTCGCCCATTATCAGTACGGCGCAGTTTCGTGCTGATACAGAGATTTCGGGCATTGGCTACCAAACACCAATTATGGTGGGCAATGAACCAGCCTTGAAAGAGACCTTTGACTATTATTCGGTATTGCCCTATATATACTTTGGCGTAGTTGCTGGCCTGTTGCTCTTTGCCAGCTGGCGATTGTTGCAATTGGTTAAGCACACAAGGAACAGCGTTGAGGAAGTCAATGGGTTGAAGATTGTTCCAAAGGCAAAAGGTTTCACCAACTGCTCCTTCTTCAACTATGTTTTCATAGATGAAAAGAGCCTCACCGAAACCGAACTCAACATCCTGCTCACGCACGAAGAGGTACACGCCAAACAGTTACATTCCATTGATAAGATCATTTTGATGATTTTAAAGGCCGTTCTCTGGTTCAACCCGATAGTTTACTTCTATGACAAGGCGCTAGAGGAAGCTCACGAGTATGAGGCTGATGAAGCAACTTCTCAAAACTTTGGCACACCTGAATATGCTGGTCTATTGTTAAGGCTGGCCATTAGCAAAAGCGAGATGCCATTGGTGCACAACTTTGTGAAGAGCCCAATTAAGGCAAGAATAAAAATGTTGTTTAATTCAAAATCAAAGAATATGAAAAAATTGATGTACTTGCTGGCCTTACCTATCGGATTAGGTTTGCTTTGGGGTTTTACGGTTGATGTTGTTGGTGTTTTGCCATCAGCTAAAGCTGAAGATAAAACATTTACCCTCGTGCTAGATGCTGGCCACGGTGGTAAAAATTTAGGCGCAACAGCAGGTGGCTTTACTGAAAAAGACATAGCCCTAGCTATGGCAAAAAAGATAAAAGCATTTGCTGAGGCAAAAGGCTTAAAGGTTGTATTAACCAGAAA
>SEDG01000010.1 GCA_004295885.1 Pedobacter sp.
TTTCCCAATTCTGGATGTTCGTGAAAATCGCGACGCCAATTGATTACCTTTTCTGTTAAAGCTTCAGCACGTTTGCTTACTTCTGCTTTTTGAGGATTATTTTGAGCTAAAGTAATTAAGGGGCAAGCCAATAAAGCTAGGAACAGAGAGGTTTTCATGATAAAGGGGTTATAATTGCCAAGTTAATGAAAAGACATAAAAAAACCGAATTCAGAAATATGAATTCGGCTCCATTCGATAAAAGGCAGCTTAACTAAACAAACCTTTTAACTTATCTAACATTCCACCGCCTTGCGGCTGCCCAGCCTGAGCTTGTCCATTTCCATTAAACATTCCCATCACATCTGTCAAATCGAATTTACCATCTGCGCCTCCAGCAAACTTGCCTAACATATCTTGGATATTAAATGAGCTGTCATTCGGATCGTTGGTTTTATTAACCAATTTACCCATGATGACAGGAATTAATGATGCGCCAATAGATTTCGCCATTTCTGCATTAATCCCAAAACCCGCCAATTTATCTGTAAAGCTTGAAGTAGCTTGTTGCACTACAGGATTTGCTTGAACCGCATCGGGTTTGTTAAAAACATCTGCTAATTGTGAAAGGTTACCAGCTGTCATCTGTTCTTTTAATGTGTCGAAAATTGAACCAGATGCTGCTTTGATTGCTGCTTCATTATTCTCGTTGGGCACTGAGTTATTGTTAACAATTAACTCTTGTGCGTTGTCTCTTACTAATTGTTCTAGATTTTCTATCATGATATTTGGTTTTAGTTACTTAGTATTTAGTATTTTTACGATATATATAGTCAATTATGCTTCCAAAAATAAATTTCACCACAACAGCCGCCTATAAATACCTGGTAGATCATTTTATAACAATAAATGAAACTAGTCTAAAGGATTTATTTACCCAAGATGGGGAACGTTTCGAAAAATTCTCTATTTTATTTGAGGATATTTTAGTCGATTTTTCTAAAAACAGGATTAATGATACCACGCTTGCTTTACTTCTCCAATTGGCTCACGAGTGCAAGCTAGATGAAGCCATCAAGGCGATGTACAGCGGTGATAAAATCAACCAAACTGAAGGAAGGCCCGTTTTACACATCGCTTTGCGTAACCAAGGCAACAAAGCAATTTTGGTTGATGGAAAGGATGTGATGCCTGATGTAAATGCTGTGTTAGCTAAAATGGAAAAGTTTAGCAATGCTATTATTTCTGAAGAATGGAAAGGTTACACTGGCAAACCAATTACGGATATTGTAAACATAGGTATCGGCGGATCAGATTTAGGTCCTGTAATGGTGACTGAAGCTTTGAAGGCTTACAAAACAAGGTTGAACTTACATTTCGTTTCTAACATAGATGGTACGCATCTGGCGGAAACATTAAAAGGTGTTGATCCAGAAACCACCTTATTTTTGGTAGCTTCCAAAACGTTTACCACGCAAGAAACAATGACTAATGCACACAGTGCAAGAGAATGGTTCTTAAAAAATGGGGCAAAAACCGAAGATATAGCTAAACATTTTGCCGCACTTTCTACCAACGCAAAAGATGTATCGGCATTTGGTATTGATACTGCTAATATGTTTGAGTTTTGGGATTGGGTTGGCGGTCGTTATTCACTGTGGAGCGCTATCGGTTTATCTATTTCTCTAGGTATTGGATTTGATAATTTTAAACAATTACTAGCTGGAGCACACGCAAGTGATGAACATTTTCAAAACACTCCTTTCGAGCAAAATGTTCCTGTAATTTTAGGTTTATTGGGTATTTGGTACATCAACTTTTTTGGTGCAGAAACACAAGCCATTTTACCTTACGACCAATATATGCATCGCTTTGCGGCCTATTTCCAACAAGGAGATATGGAAAGTAATGGCAAACACGTAGACAGAAATGGCAATGTTGTTGATTATGAAACTGGGCCAGTTATTTGGGGCGAACCAGGAACGAACGGACAGCATGCTTTTTATCAGTTAATTCATCAGGGAACCAAATTAATTCCTTGTGATTTTATCGCTCCAGCGCAAAGCTTAAATCCATTGGGAGAACATCATCCTATTTTATTGTCTAATTATTTTGCTCAGACAGAAGCTTTAATGAATGGCAAAAGCCAAGAAGAAGTAGAAAAAGAGCTAAAAGAGTCAGGAAAGTCCGAAAGTCAGGTAAAGGAATTGACGCCATTCAAAGTATTTGATGGTAACAGACCAACCAATTCAATTCTATTGAAAAAAGTAACGCCTTATTCTTTGGGAAGTTTGATAGCTTTATATGAACACAAAATATTTGTTCAAGGCATTATTTGGAACATCTTTAGTTTTGACCAGTGGGGAGTGGAGTTAGGTAAACAATTAGCTCAAAAAATTCAACCAGAATTAAAAGATGATGCAAAAGTTACTTCACATGACTCCTCTACGAATGGGTTAATTAATCAGTATAAGAGCTGGAGGAACGAATAGTACACTGGTTCAGTAGTTCATTGGTTCAATAGTTAAAGAACTTAATATTCAAATCGCCATTTAGTTGATTTTATTCAATTGAGGGGCGATTTTTCTTTATCAGAAATTTTTATTCTTAAATTTCTTTGTACGCTAGCAACCTTTCTTAAAAACTTGGCGTAACTGCAAATATCAAACAAACCCTAATTGAAATTATTTTGCTAACACCCGAACTAATCAATGGCTGTATCAATAAAGACAGAAGGAGTCAGAAAGACCTCTATCGCCTTTATTATGGTTATTCGATGCGGATATGTTTACGGTATGCAAAAAATAAAGATGAGGCGGTTGAAATGGTTAATGATGGTTTTATGAAGGTGTTTATGAATATGCATAAATACGATAGGCAACGTTCATTTAACGCTTGGATTAGCACCATTATGATTAACACTTCAATTGATTATTACAGAAGTAGAATTAGAAAAATAGAAATGGAAGAGCTAAATGCTAAGCACGAGGTGGAAGATAGTGAGAACATTCTTTCCCATTTGAATTATGAGGACCTGATTAAACTGGTTCAAAAACTCTCTTATGCTTACAGAACAGTCTTTAATCTATTTGCAATTGATGGTTTTTCTCATGAAGAGATTTCAGAAATGTTATCGATTTCTGTTGGCACTTCGAAATCAAACTTATTTAAGGCTAGGGAAAATTTAAAAAAGATGTTAACTGAAACACCAAACCCAAGCTTACAAAAAATTAACTATTAAAATGAAAGAGCTAAACGATATAGATTTTGATAATGCCTTTAAAAGCAGGATAACCGAAGAGTTGCCCGAGTTTGAGGAAGAGTCATGGCTAAAAATGGAGAAGAAATTGAAGAGAAGAGAAAGGCTTGTCTACTACAGATATGCAAGTATTTTATTGGTGCTACTTTCATTTGGAATTGGATTTTATTTGCTGAGCAAAGACAATGTTAACAAAGTTGATTCTATTGTTTCTAAAAAAACACAGCCTAAAGACAATGCAATTATTAGTAATAATGCTAAGCCATTAATTGAATCGGACGAAAATAAACCTACTCAGCTTAATAAACCAGCAAAAAATGGTTTGTACGGAACGCCTGCCGTAAAAAATCAGGATTTTAAGGCTCCGTTTGCCTCTGTTGTTACTATTAAGGATGAAAAAACGGGTCAGCAAAAGAATATGGGAGTTCAAAGTCCACCGAATAGTGGCTCTACAAAAACAACAGATTTAACAGCACCCCAACCAGCTAATCAAATAGCACAAAGTGCAGTTGTCACTTCAACTGCGAATATCGCTCAAATTGATACTGGATTAGTTAAACCAAAAATCAACGTACGGACAAAAATAAAAAGGAAAATTCCGATTAGCGTAGCAATTGTGGCGGGGCCAGATTTTAGTTCTACTAGCTCAATAATTGGTGGTAAAACGGGCGTGAGTATTGGCGCAACGGTAGCTGTGGGCCTAACAAAAAAGTTAAGCATACAAACTGGAATAAGTTATGGCAGTAAAAACTATACCAGTAGTGCTTATAAATATACTTTTCCTAATGCCAACATCAACAAAACATCCTTTACAGGCATAGACGCTGCTTGTGAGGTAGTAGAAATTCCTTTAAGAGCATCTTATAATATTAGCGAAAACCAGAAAAGAAGCATTGAATTAAATGCTGGCCTCTCGAGCTATTTGATGGTGAAAGAAAACTATGTTTTCAAGTACACTAAAGAATCAAACAGAGCGGATAGAATTACCGATGTAGCCAACGCCAATCAGCACTATTTAAGTGTGGTGGAGTTGTCGGCTACGTATAACATCAAACTAAAAAACAAAAGTCTTGCCTTTGGTATAGAGCCTTATGTTAAAATTCCAATAACTGGGATTGGCGAAGGAAACGTGCCTTTAAAGTCTAGTGGTGTATCCTTAAAACTGCGTTATGATTTCAATAAAAAACAGTAAGTACTTACTCTTGGTGCTTTTTTATCTCGCATTTATTTATGTTGCAAGTGCACAAACATTTGTAGGAAAGAACATCAAGGTTAACATCTTTTCGTCAACACCTGTTGAAGATATTAAAGCGGCAAGCAGTAGCGGAACTGCGGTAGTGATTGGGGAAAAGCAAGAGCTTGCCGTACAGGTTAACATCAAAAGTTTAGAGTTCGATAAAAAGTTAATGCAAGAACACTTTAATGAAAACTATATGGAAAGCGACAAATATCCTGTATCCAAGTTTAAAGGTGTGATAAGCCCAAAAATTGATTGGACAAAAGATGGTGAATATAACGTTACGGCAAAAGGAACCTTAAGTGTTCATGGCGTAGACCAAGCTAGAAATATAACTGGAAAATTGACCATAAAAAACGGTGTTGTTAATCTCTATTCAAGTTTTGATGTGGCTTGTGCTGCCCATCAAATTAAAATACCAAGTTTGGTTTTTACTAAAATAGCCGAAGTAATTAAAGTTACAATCCAAGGAACATTAACCCCTCTAAATAAATGAGTATGAACAAGTCTAAATTATTTATTTACCTCTTTTTAGTTTTGTTGTTTCTGGTGGTTAGAGCCAGTGCCCAATCAGCAGATTCACTACTAAACACGCTAGATAGCTCGAAAAAATTTAACAAAGTTGAATCGACATTTAAGGCGACGCATATTGTATTGTCTCACTCTACCGAAACGCAAAAAAAGCACGATTTAGATTTAAGAATCCGCCATCATTTTGGAGATATTGGAGGCGAATTTGGCAGTGCACATACACTTTATGGATTAGACGTCGCCACAGATTTATTTATTGGGTTAGATTATGGCGTGAGTGACAAACTAACAATTGGCTTTGGAAGAAGTAAACACGATGAGCTTTTTGATTTATACATCAAACAAAAATTAATACAGCAACAAAAAGATGGCGGATTGCCATTTAACTTAACTTTTTTAGCGCAGGTTGGCTTAGTAGCGAGAGAACCTTTTGCCTCAGTAGAATTTGCCAATTATAGCGATAGGTTAACTTATTTAATTCAGCCTATTATCTCCAGAAAGTTCTCTTCTAGAATTTCGTTACAAGTTATGCCATCTTATTTAATTCGTTCTGTAAGTGCCGAGCCTAATGACCCAAACAATTTATTTTCTGTTGGATTCGCTGGGCGATTTAAATTAACCAAACGCCTGTCATTTGTAGCAGATTATACGCTCATTAATGGTTTATCGAGAAAAGACAATTTGGCAACGCCGTTATACAATCCACTAGGTGTGGGTTTAGAAATTGAAACTGGCGGGCATATTTTCTCTCTCAACTTTATGAATTCTGAGTTTATCACTGAAAATAATTTTATAGCTAATACTAAAAAATCATGGACCGACGGTGGAGTTCGATTCGGTTTCACTATCTCTAGAAATTTCAGCTTATTCAAATCCAAGAACAAGGATCCTAATACAAAATCAACTATTTACTAAAAACTAAAATTTTATGGAACGTAATGAATTTATCAAGTCGCTAGGACTTGGGATTGCATTGGTATGCACTGGAAGTTGCATGACTGGATGCGGAAGTAAAGGCGAAGACCCTGCTCCATCACCTGGTGGGGGCGGTGGTGGCAGTGGCTCGGTTGGCACAAAGGTTAATATAGATCTAGGTTCTCAATTATTAACGGTAGGTGCATTTGTAGCTTCTGGTGGTGTTTTGTTTATTAGAACGGCAACTGGTAATGCGGCTAGCTCTTTTGTGGCCACACAAGCTTTGTGCCCGCATCAAGGAGGCACACTCAACTGGGTACAGGCCAGCAATGTTATCCAATGTAGTTTGCATAGTTCTAAATATACAACCACTGGCAGCATTGTTGCCCAGCCAAACGATGGAGGAACTACATCTGCACTAAAGGTTTATGTATTAGCTGTATCAGGAACTACATTAACAGCAACAATTTCATAATAATTAATTAGCTTGAGGAGTGCACAAACAACTTCTCAAGCTAATTAAGCTGATTATCAAAACCTTCAAGGCATAAATTTGTTGAAAATGAGTAGGTTAATTGAAAATTGATTATATTCATGTACACACAAATTCTAAAACCATGAAAAAATTATTAACTGTATGCCTATTGGTATATGCTAGCCATGCGTTAGCACAAATTAAATCAACGGAGGTTGATTCTTTAATCAAAAACAAAACTTTCACTTTTATAGTAAGCGATGTTAAAAAGAGACCTGGATTAAATGGAATCTCAGGCTCCTCTAACAACTATGCGGCCGCCTATAACATTAACCCCTCTGTGATGACGCCCTTGCAAAGTCAAAAAATTACAAGCATACCAATTGGTGGCAATGGCAGCTATGTGCAGACAGAGTATTACAGGTTATCTCAATTGGATGGAAGTTATTTTACATCATACCAGCTTTATAAAAAGGATAAAAATCTCTCATCAAAGGATACCTATGCCATTTATTTAATCCAAGGAAGGGAACAATTAACTCTTAATAGCCTACAAAATCCTAGTACAGTAGCCAAAATTAAAAGCAGTGATTTCTATGCTATTCAAAGTGCCGATTATGAATTAAAATCAGCTAAAAAAAATAATGGAAAATGGCTTTTAACATATCATTTAAAAAATGGAGATCAAGCGCAAGCATTCTATCTTAATATAAATCCTGATGGTAGTGCTATACTTACACAACAAGCTACGAGAGAATCTACAACTGTCTTGCAAGGCTTTATCACCCCTTCAAGTTCAACAAATATTTAAATGATTGAGTTTCTCATAATTTTAATAAAAAAATAATTGTTTTATGGATTTTGATTGGAAAAGTAATCATTAGTAAAAGATTATGAGTGGCCGATCATAGCCTGAATACAAAATCATTAAATAAAGAAATTATGAAATTAATACAAAAAATAGGGTTTATTGCTTTAAGCGTTATCGCATTTAATGCAAGTGCACAGACTGATAAAGCCACCACAAGCCGCATAGTAGAAGATAAAAATTATGTCTTTGTCGCTACTAATGCAATGCCATTAAATAGCACTGACATTAATAACATTCTGAATAAAATGCCTGGGGGTAATAATGGTGGAAATATTTCACTTAATGGCGGCAATTATGATGTTGGAGTATCTTCAGATAGCTTAGTTGTTTATTTGCCGTATTATGGCAGGGCATATTCTGTATCTATGAACAATGATGATAATGGCTATCGTTTTAAGTCCAAGAAATTTACCTACGAAACTAAAAAGCGTAAAAAAGGTGGCTGGGATATAGTTATAGCCACAAAAGATGTAAGAAACAATGTGAGGATGACCTTGAATATAAGTGAAAACGGTTACGGCACGCTTAGCGTTATAAGCAATGACAAACAGTCTATTTCTTACAATGGTTATTTAAGTGAGCCTAAACCCAAAACCCCTAAAGGATCCTCTTAAATCTTATTAAAATCTAGAAAAAATGGCTGGAGTTAGTTGAGTTTAATCTCATAAAGCTTCGGCCATTTTTTTCCTCCTACAAATAATCGTTTGCCTTTTGCATCCCAAGCTATCCCATTTAAAACGTTATTCTGTTTTTCATCATCTGTTTTAAAGAAATTTTGAGGCACTAATGCTGATAAATCTAACTCTGCTTCTACCATTCCAGTAAGCGGGTCAATTCTTACAATCTTACTGGTTAAGTACACATTCGCATAGATTTTTCCATCTATGTATTCCAGCTCGTTTAAGCTTTCTACCGGACCAACTTCATTATAAACCTCCAAATAACCCTCTTCCTTGAAGGTATTTACATTCATTTTCCAGATGCGATTGGTTCCATCTGTTCTAAGAATTTGTTTACCATCAAAAGTTAAGCCCCATCCTTCTCTACTGCTGCCATAAGGGAATGTTCCAATTTGTTTAAAGGTCTTTGCATCGAAGATAAATCCTATATTCTCTTGCCAAGTAAGCATGATAATTTTATCTCCAATTTTTAAAGAACCCTCACCAAAATACTGAGGCTCTAACTTTGTTCTTTGTAACGTTTTACCAGATTTTAAATCGACCCATTTCAATTCTGACGCACCTTTTTCGCCTGTACTTTCTAATAATTTACCATCAACATAACTTAATCCTTCTGTGTACGCAGTAGTATCATGAGGAAAAGAATTAACCACTTTATAGCTTAATTGAATCGGCGCTCTATCTGCTTTTAAAACGATATTTGTAGAAATGGTGTCTTTCTTTTCACCCTGTGTTACAATTGCACTTATCATCCTGTAGCCTAATGGCAATCCTTTTGTAGGAAATGAAATTGAATCTGCATTGCTTTTGGTAGAAATAACGGTACTATCCATTAAATAAACCACCGAGCTAATTTTAGCATCCTTTGGCGCATCAAGCTTTATTTTAATTTCATCGCCTACTTTAAAATTCTGACCTTGGTCTGGAGCGCTGAAAGATAAGGTCATGTCTTTTTCATCCTTACATCCAAAGGTGATACAGGTTAAAATAACAAAGCTGAAAATTATTCCCCATTGGGATAAGAATGATTTTTTAGGAAGGCCAGAATGCATCTTCAATATGTTTTATGGTATATTTATTTTGTTTATCAAAAAGAATTGAGACAATATCAAATCGGATTTCTCCTTGATGATTCATCAATTCTATATATTCATTTGCTGCTAAATCCATTTGTTTCTGTTTGGCGAGACTTACAAAATCTTCTGGTAAGCCAAAAGAAACAGAACTTCTAGTTTTTACTTCTACAAAGATGATTTGTTTATTGATATAAGCAATTAAATCAACCTCAGCCTTGCCATGAGTCCAATTTTCATCTAATATTTCATAACCCAATTGCACTAAGTATTGTTTTGCAATCGCCTCGCCTTTAAAACCTAAATCGTTATGTTGAGCCATTTCAAAGTATATAGTAGTTAGTATTTAGTATAAAGACAGCATATCTACCCATAACCTACTTCACTATTACTGAGCCTAAAAATTTAGAGATATCTTTCTCAACATTCTTGATAAATGTATAACGCTGCATCAATATTATTTGATTTGTTTCATCAGTCTCAGCTTTTATTTCTTTTAATAAATCTAGTAGAATTCTATCAACTTTACGTTTTTTGAGGTGATACAATCCACCTAAAATAGTTGCCTTTAGATTTACTGTTTCATCACGAACATAGATATTGTGTTTGTTATACCAATTCTCACTCAATGTATAAGGCGAACTTGAAAGTGTAATTGCCAGATCGGCTATTTCTCTGTCCTCACTCTTAATAAATTGATTAGCTGTTGGCAAATGTCCGTTCTCGATTTCAATTCTATAATGGTCTATTATTCGTTTACAAAGCGCATTTTCAAAAGTAACATCAGTTAAATTCTGCATAATAAATGAGCCGATGTACATGTTATCTATCTTATCCCAACTTACCAACTCGTGGCCAAATGCCAAAAGCAACCGCACAATTTCCTGTTCCTGTAGTTCGTCGTTTACTTCTACAGCAGTTGCGGTTTGTTGTTCTGCTTGCCCTGGTTCATCAGACATTAAATCTGCAGGCGGCATATCTGGATGCTGCTGATATTGCTGTCTACCTTGGGGAGCAGAAGCCTTTTTCAGCTTCGCTGCTCTCATGGTATTGAGCTCGCTTAGCAAAACTCTTTCCTCTATTTGAAGAAGGCTACTACACTCACGGATAAATACCGAAGCTTTAATATTGTCTGGAATTTTAGCAATACTCTCTACAATATCACGAATAATACCTGCTCGTTTAATCGGGTCGGTTCCCGCTTCAGCTAAAAGGATATTGGCTTTATATAAGATAAAATCTTTCCGATTATCTTCAATGTAAGTTTTGAAAGCACCAGCTCCAACCTTGTGCATGTACGAATCGGGGTCATCCCCAGCTGGGAAAGAAACAACTTTAACGTTTAATCCTTCCTCCAAAATCATATCCAAGCCTCGTAAGGAAGCTTTTATACCTGCAGCATCTCCATCGTACAGGATAGTTACATTTTGCGTAAAACGACCGATTAACCTAATCTGTTCTATGGTTAAGGATGTACCAGACGAGGCCACGACATTTTCGATGTTAGCTTGATGCACAGAAAGCACATCGGCGTAACCTTCTACCAAATAACAGTTATCTTGGTCTCGAATGGCTTTTTTAGCATGGAACAAACCATAAAGCACATTCGATTTGTGGTAAATCTCACTTTCTGGAGAGTTTACATATTTCGGAACATTTTTATCAGTCTTTAAGGTTCTACCACCAAAACCTATAACTCTACCCGTAAAGTTATGGATGGGGAACATTACCCGACCTCTAAATCTATCGTATAACTTACCCTTATCATTTCTGATGGCTAAGCCTGTTTTCTCTAAAAATTCTTCTGCGTGTTTGTTTTTAACAGCATCTTGAGTTAAAGCATCCCAAACATCTGGCGAATAACCTAAGTTAAATTTCTTAAGAATATCTTCCCTAAAACCACGTTCCTTAAAATAGCTCAAGCCAATGGTTTTACCTTCTTGGCTATTCCACATTTGGTCTTCGAAGTAGTTGGCGGCAAACTGAGAAACGATGTATAAACTCTCTCTTGCATTTTGCGCTTCAACATCTTGAACGGATTCTACGGTCTCTTCAACCTCGATGTTATACTTATTAGCTAAAAACTTAAGCGCTTCTGGATAGGAGTATTTTTCATGGTCCATGATAAAGCGAACCGAATCTCCGCCTTTACCACAACCAAAACACTTATAAATCCCTTTAGTTACCGATACGTGAAACGAAGGTGTTTTCTCGCCGTGAAAGGGGCAATTGCCTATTAAGCTCGTCCCACGTTTTTTTAAATGCACAAAATCGCCTACCACCTCTTCAATGCGGGCGGTATCCATTATTTTGTCTATCGTTTCACGGTTTATCATAGTTAATATTCGTCATTGCGAGGAGGCACGACGAAGCAATCTTTTATGTTAGTCAAATTTACCATTCCTTTACTTCATCCCATAAATCTCTCCAAGCAGGATTCATAGTTTGTATTAATTTTATTTTCTTAGCCCTACTTCCACCTTTTATTCTTTTCTCTTCTGCAATGGCTTCCTCTATAGTTGAGAAGGAACAGTAATAAACCAAAATATTAATATTGAACTTGGCTGAAAATGAATTGGGATAAGCTTTTTCTTTATGTTCTTTTATTCTAAATAATAATTCCGAGGTAACCCCAGTATAGAATGTGGTATGTGTATAGTTCGTTAAAATATAAACTGTTCCTCCTCGTCCTGTTAACATATAAAATAGTAATCCCCTCAGGAAAGATTGCTTCACGCCATCGCTTTGCCCTTGCTTCAGTTCGCAATGACGAAGCGATTTTCCATCATTTAATGAAAGGCAACATCTGCTCCGCTACAAACTTATTTCCAGTCTCGTTTAAGTGTACTTTATCGGTTGTTAAAATGCCCCTGTCTTTATCCTCTGGATTATTCGCAACTTCATAATCTGTAAATGCTTTTCTTAAGTCGCACAGCTGAAGATTGTTTTTAGCAGCTAAGGCTCTTATTCCATCAGCATATTTGTTTAGTTCAACATCAAGTTCATTGCCGCCATTTTTTTTCTCACCAATAACTGATGGCGTACACAAAACCACTTTGCTTCCAGTAGCCTGAATTTTGTTAATCAAAGCCTGATAAAACTTTAAGTATTTATCGTAGTCAGTTCCTGTTTTACTTGTCGCTTTATGCCAAACATCGTTTATACCAACGTAGATGAAAACTAAATCTGGTTTCTTGTTTAGCACATCATCTTCCATTCTTAAGTAAAGGTCGTACACTTTATTTCCTCCAATACCAGCTCCAATTAATTGGATTTTTGTAGAATCAACTTGCTTTTTAAGGAGACTGATGTAGCCGTTCGCTTTCATCCCTTGTTGGGTGATAGAATCACCAAAGAAGATTACTTTTTTAGGTTTTGGCTTCATTGCTATGCTTAAAAATAAAATAGCAACCGCTGCTATTAAACTTCCTGACTTTAAATATCTGTTCATCGTTCTTATTTGGTTATTTTAAAATCTAAATCTTGAAAATCGAAACTAAAATCGGTTAATGGCGAAATGGCTTCCATTTTAAATCCATCCGCAGTTGCGGTATTATCTAAACTGAAATTCACAAAAGCATCGGCATCTAAACTTCTGTCGTACCATTTCACAATAAATGTATTGCCCTTATAGTAAGTCATGTCACCTTTTAATTTTGGTGAGTTTTTAGCTTGAAAGTGCATTTTACCATTTATTTCACTTATGGTTACATCACCAAACCATGCATCTTTAAACGTACCTAAATATTTTTTAACGTCTGGTTTTGAAGTATTTACTTTCTGTATAGCGGCGATATCTGCCCAAGTTTTATCTACGATCTGTTTGGCTTGTTTTTCGTTAGCTAACCTGTTATCGTTATACAATTTAATTCTATCGGTCATTTTTGTATCCAAATAACCATCTCTTATCGAACTAGTTATCGAGTTAAATGCAGCACCAGATTGTTGGTTGGTTAACACGATAATTCCCAACTTTAATTCTGGAAGTATAGTTACTTGAGTTACAATGCCTGATAATCCACCAGTGTGCGTTGCTTGAAATTTACCTTTTACATTACTTAAAAACCAACCTAAACCATAACTGTTAAAAGCGCCCTGAGCACCGCCCCCATTTATAATTGTTTGCGGTGTCCACAATTCTTTTGCAACTGCTGGACTAAATAATTTTTTATCTGCGTTGTCGCCGTACTTTCCGCCATTAATCATAGCGATTACCCATTTGCTCATGTCGGTTACGCTAGAGTAAATTCCTCCAGCAGCATTGGCTACTTCTCCAAAACTTAAACCAACAGGCAACAACTTATCTTCATATGGAGCGTGACCGTCAATTACATTAGATTTGTCTTTTAAACGATACCAAGACGCAGCCGTTTTATTCATCCCCAAAGGTTTGATGATTTTAGTTTCGATGAAATCCTCATAAGTTAAACCTGAAACTCTCGCCACAACATCGCCTGCAACGATATACAGTAAATTATCATAATCATATTTGGTACGGAAAGAAGAAACTGGTTTTAAATAACGCAGGTTATGTATCAATTGCTTCTTATCAACTGTTGACGAATCTGGCCAAATCATTAAATCTCCTGCACCCAAACCCAAACCACTTCTGTGCGTTAACAAATCTCTTATGGTAAACTCGTTGGTTACATAAGGGTCGTACATCTTAAACTCTGGAATTACGTCTGTTACTTTTGTATCCCAAGTTATTTTTTTCTCATCTACCAGCATTCCCAATGCCGCAGCGGTAAATGCTTTCGTATTTGATGCTACTCCAAACAGCGTATTTTCGTCAACTTTTAAATTGGTTTTAATTGAACGCACTCCATAACCTTTGGCGTGAATTACTTTGCCATCTTTAATAACAGCAACGGCAATACCAGGCACATTAAAAGTTTTTAGGGTTTTTTCAGCTATGCTATCTATTTGTTTTGAAGTTAGAACTTGCGCCTTTAAACTAACGGTAGACAACAATGCAATAACCAAAAACCATTTGGCTTTACTAGAATAAAATGAATGCATAATTTGGATTTTAAAAACGTTTAAAGATAATAATCTTTTAGGTTTTTGCTAGTTTTGAAACAAGGCTATTACTTACCCTTACCTAACTTATAATCTTTATGAACGATTAAAAAGCTAGCTCGTTCCTCTTTTTTAAATGGATAATCCCAATTACCTTGATAAGTGATTTTTGTCGGCAATTTAACTTCATCGAAATAACTCATTTCAATATTCATTTGCACATCAAAATCGAACAGCATATTACTGTATTTCATATCTACATAGCGACCCAAGATTTGGAAATTTCGTTTATCAAAAATGGTTACTAATTCTTTAATCATTAAGCCATCTTTTGTCCAACTGCTAATATCTGGCTTCACCGAAACTTTAAAACGATACACAGGAATAGAATCTAAATAAGTTCCGCTGTAAAAAGTATAATCGTAATACTGGCGCATATTTGCTGTAAAGATTTCTGTTTTGCTTCCTATAAAAGGTAGATTTTTAATGGGCCTACCAGGATTAAAGATTAAAGTTTTAAGCTTGTTTTTATAACTTTCATTTGTTCCACCTTTTCCATCGCCCGATGGCGCATTTGGAACAAAATCTGTATTGTAGGCATTCATAAAAATGTAATCGAACATCTCTATAGTATACAACTGATATTTGCCATTCTTTTTAAAAACATTTCCGCTACTTTCCTTTACCAAATATTCCATTTTGTAAGGGCCATCGTTATTGTGCTTTATTTTACGGTAAACTTTTCCATCAACTTTGTTCTTTTTATCGTAAGAAAAGATGCGATTTTCTGCGATGAAAGTATACTTCTTCATGTTACGAAATGCCGCATAAAAACTAGTATCATTAATCACCGCATTAATGAAAGTTTCAATATTTAAGCGCTGCCCTTTAATTACAACTACCGAATCTAACTGAATGGTTTTAATAGTATCTGGGTTAAATCTATCTATTTGCTGACTTTTAGCATTTAGCAGGAGAGACGTTAACGCTATAAGTAGAATTAGTTTTTTCATTTTAGTGGTAATGATTATTGTATTGTTAAATGGCTAAATTGTTGAATGGAAAACCATCTTATCAGATTGCAAATTCCATCTTACATTTTCCATTTTACGTTAGTTCCCTAGTTGTTTTAAAGCAATATATGCCATTAATCCAGTAGATGTTTTAAGTGCATCTTCATCAATATCAAAATTTGGGGTATGCACAGAATAAGTAGTTCCTTTTTCTACATTTCCAGTTCCTAAGCGATAAAAACAAGCATCTGTTACCTGAGAATAATAAGCAAAATCTTCTGCAGCCATCCAAATATCTAAGTCTATAACGTTTTCCGAACCCAAATATTCCTCAGCACAAGCACGAGCATTTGCCGTTACCTTTTCCTCGTTGATCAAAAATGGATAACCCCTATGAATATCGAAGGTGCAACTACCGCCCATACTTTCAGCGATACCTTCAGCCATTTTTTTCATCAGCTTATGGGCCTCATTTCTCCAATCTTCATTTAAGGTTCTGAAAGTTCCTTCGAGTTTAACCTCATTTGGGATGATATTGGTTGCACCATTTGCATTTACTTTTCCGAATGAAAGTACAGATGGTAAACGTGGGTCGGCATTACGACTAACAATTTGTTGTAAAGCAACAATAATATGTGCTGTAATTAAAACAGGGTCGATATTTTGATGAGGTTGGGCCCCGTGACCACCTTTTCCGTGAACAGTCACGTAAAGTTCATCAGTTGATGCCATATAAATACCAGAGCGGAACCCAACCTTTCCAGCATCAATTAAAGGCATTACATGTTGACCCACGATGGATTGTGGCTTAGGGTTTTCCAAAACACCTTCTTTAATCATGATACTTGCACCCCCTGGTAATAACTCTTCTGCAGGTTGGAAAATCAATTTGATAGTCCCTGCAAAGTCATCTTTCAACTGGTTTAAAATATAAGCTGTTCCTAAAAGGGAGGAAGTGTGCACATCATGGCCGCACGCATGCATTACACCTTGATTTTTTGAGCGGTAAGGTTTGTCATTCGCTTCGTGGATTGGTAACGCATCCATATCTGCACGCAGAGCGATGATATTATCCGATGGGATATTCCCTTTAATGAGGCCAACAACTCCTGTATTCGCCATATCTGAATGTTCAATTCCCCATTTAGTTAAATGTTCTTTCACAAACATTGAAGTCTTAAATTCTTTAAAAGACAATTCTGGGTTAGCGTGAAGATGCTGACGGTAACCTACAACGTCATTATATATTTGAGCAGCTAATTCCTGTATTTTTTGTTTCATTGTATTTTGAGTTGAGCGGTCGATTGTTTAAATCGGTTAACTGAGTTGAAAAATCAACTAACCACTTCATCAGTTAAACAATTAACCTATTTATTTACTTCTTCCAAATCTGGCGCATTTATTTTTTCCCTAAATATAAACAGTGTTGGAAAATTTGCTCTTAACTCTATTAATAATTTTTGAGCCTCCATTCTTGTTCTAAAATCTCCCACTCTTAAATAATAATTAGGTTCTTTGTAGCTAATGTAGGTCATTATTTTTGGATACATGGCTCTGAACTTGGCTTGCTCGTTAAAGGCTTCTCTCCTATCTGAACCGTAAAATACCTGAACCCGATAACCCATTCCGTTAAATATTACGGGAGTAGTAGGACTAGTTGCCGTAGGCCTTTTTGTGTTTAATTCAATCCGCTTTGCGATTAAGCTATCGATTAATGGGTCTTTAATAACTGTAACCTCCCCTTTTGTTTGAGCAAAGGATTGCAGAAAGCAAATTAAAAAAACAATTAAGAGATATATTCTCATCATAAATATTGAAATAGATTATCCTGCCTTTACTTTCGAAAGAGTCAGTGTTAACGGGATAGTACTATAAAAAGAATGCCGAACTTTTTGCAAAATTCGGCATTCTTAACTTGTATTACAAATTATGCATTTGCACCGTGACAATTTTTAAATTTCTTGCCGCTTCCACAAGGACAAGGTTCGTTACGACCAACAGTAGCTTCTTTACGAATTGGCTGTTGCGGAACTACTTCCCTTGTGTCTTCCATTGGCATTTCACTACTACTTGATTGTGTATACTCTGGCTTAGAAACTTGCAATTTGCTCTGCGTACGTTTAGGTGCTTGTACTTCTCTTACATCCTCAGCATCTTGCTGAACAGGAATACCACCTTTATATAAGAAACTTACTACCTCTTTATTCACCACATTTAGCATGCTTTTGAATAAGTTGAAGGCCTCCATTTTATAGATAATCAATGGGTCTTTTTGCTCATAAACAGCATTTTGCACAGACTGTTTTAACTCGTCCATTTCGCGTAAATGTTCTTTCCAGCTGTCATCTATTAAAGCTAAGATGATGGTTTTTTCGAAAGCTTTGGTTACCTCACGGCCATTATTATCAATTGCTTTTTGTAAGTTAACGGGAACTTGAATGTGTCTAATTCCATCGCTAAATGGCACTACAACTTGTTCAATTTGTTCTCCTCGCTCTGCGTAAACTTGTTTTAAAACTTGCATAGACTGATTGATGATACTTTCAGATTTACGAGCATAGAACGCTGTAACTTCCTCAAATAAAATATCAGTTAAGGTATGGATGTTTTTAGAGTTAAAGTCGTTTTCTGTAATTGCAGTATCTGAAGAGAAGTTTTTAATCACTTCTAATTTAAACCCTTCATAGTTACTTTGCTCTTTATATTCAGTTACGATATCTTCAGCAACATCAAACACCATATTGTTCATGTCAACATCTAAACGGTCGCCGAACAATGCATTTCTACGTTTTGCATAAATAACTGTACGTTGAGAATTCATTACGTCATCATACTCTAACAAACGTTTACGAACGCCAAAGTTGTTCTCTTCTACTTTTTTCTGAGCACGCTCAATAGAATTGGTAATCATTGAATGTTGAATTACTTCTCCATCTTCGATACCCATTTTAACCATGATGTTAGAAATACGCTCTGAACCAAATAAACGCATCAAGTTATCTTCTAAAGACACAAAGAATTGTGAAGTTCCTGGGTCACCTTGACGACCAGCACGACCACGCAACTGTCTATCTACACGACGAGATTCGTGACGTTCGGTACCTACAATTGCCAAACCACCAGCTTCTTTAACGCCTGGGCCTAACTTAATATCCGTACCACGACCTGCCATGTTTGTTGCAATGGTAACTGTTCCTGACTGACCAGCTTCTGCAACAATATCTGCCTCTTTCTGGTGCATTTTCGCGTTTAACACATTGTGTTTAATACCACGAAGTTTAAGCATACGACTTAACAATTCAGAAATCTCAACCGATGTTGTACCAACCAAAACTGGGCGACCAGCTTCTGTTAATTTTACGATTTCTTCTGCAACTGCATTGTATTTTTCGCGAATGGTACGATAAACATAATCTTGCTCATCTTTACGAGCCATTACACGATTGGTAGGAATTTCTACCACGTCTAATTTATAGATAGACCAAAACTCTCCAGCTTCTGTAGTTGCCGTACCTGTCATACCGCAAAGTTTGTGGTACATACGGAAGAAGTTTTGCAAAGTAACAGTTGCATAAGTTTGAGAAGCGTCTTCTACTTTCACATTCTCTTTAGCCTCAATTGCTTGGTGTAAACCATCAGAGTAACGACGACCGTCCATGATACGGCCAGTCTGCTCATCTACAATTTTAATTTTACCTTCATCGATGATATATTCTACATCAATTTCAAATAAAGTGTAAGCTTTTAACAACTGATTTACCGAGTGAATACGCTCTGCTTTTACAGAATAATCACGCATTAAAGCATCTTTTTGAGCAATTTTCTCTTCGCTGCTTAAACTAGATTTTTCAATTTCAGCGATTGCTGTACCTACATCTGGTAAAATAAAGAAATTAGCATCTTCACCCTGTTGGGTAATTAACTCAATACCTTTCTCTGTTAACTCTACTTGGTTATTTTTTTCATCGATATAGAAGAACAATTCAGAATCTACCTTGGGCATATTCTTAGATTGGTCTGCCATGTAATGATTTTCTGTTTTCAATAAAGTCTGTCTAACACTTCCTTCACTTAAAAACTTAATTAAGGCTTTACTTTTTGGCAAACCACGGTGCGCACGTAATAATGCTAAACCACCTTCACCTTCTTCGGTTCCAGTTTTACCATCATTTATCAATTTTTTCGCTTCGTTTAATGCTGATGAAACATAAGCTTTTTGTGCGTTAACCAAACGTTCAATACGAGGTTTTAATTCGTGAAACTCGTGTTGGTCGCCAAAAGGAACCGGACCAGAAATAATTAATGGTGTACGAGCATCATCAATTAATACTGAATCGACCTCATCAACCATTGCAAAGTGCAATTTACGTTGCACCAATTGGTCTGGCGTTTGAGACATGTTATCACGTAAATAATCGAAACCAAATTCGTTATTCGTTCCGTAAGTAATATCTGCTAAATAAGCATCCCTGCGTTGTTGCGAGTTAGGTTCGTGCTTATCGATACAATCTACCTTTAAACCGTGGAACTCAAACAAAGGACCATTCCACTCACTATCACGACGAGCTAAGTAATCATTTACCGTAACAATATGAACACCTTGACCAGCTAAAGCATTTAAATAAGCAGGCAATGTACTAACCAAGGTTTTACCCTCACCAGTTGCCATCTCGGCGATTTTACCACTATTTAAAACCATACCACCAATCAACTGCACATCGTAATGCACCATGTTCCAAAGAACTTCTGTTCCAGATGCATCCCATTTGTTTGCCCAAAGTGCTTTATCGCCAACAATTTTTACATTGCTTTTGCGAGCTGCATAATCTCTATCAAATTGCGTTGCCGTAACTTCTAATTGTTCGTTTTCGCTCAAACGACGAGAAGTTTCTTTAATGGTAGCAAAGGCTGATGGCATTATCTGCAACAACACTTTTTCTAACTCCACATCACGTTGTTTACCTAATGCATCAACTTCATCATACATTGCTGTTTTCTCTTGCAACGATAACTCTTGATTTTCCGCCGCAGTTTTAATATCTGCTATTTTAGTGTCAATTTCTGCTAATGCTTCTGCAATTGTAGCTTTAAATTCAGTTGTTTTTGCACGTAATTCATCGTTACTTAACGACGAAAGTTTTGCATATTCTTCATTTATTTGTTGTACTAAAGGCTGTAATGCTTTAATATCTCTTTCTGATTTGCTTCCAAATATCTTGGCTAAAAATCCTAACATGTTTTATTTATAGTTAATTGTAAAAACCCCTAATCGCCTAACGGGGATTTTGCGGCTGTGTTAAAAATTAATTTTTATTACTTTAATTGGCGTGACTTTACCTACTATGAAGTTAAAAGCCTCCTCATTCAACCCATGCGCCATATACAAATGACAACCTGTTGTTGAAAACCTCCTTTTATTTTGTAGAATAGGGAGTAGTTATTGTTCCCTTCATTGGGTTGAGGGGTTTAAGGGCTATTATTCTTTGGTTTTTTCCTAATCGTTAAATCTGCAACGATATGGTTATATGCGATGTGTTTTGAAACTTTAATTTCTGGCATAATGCCAATTAAAGTTAATTCACTAGATGATAAGAAAAATGGATTTCGTTGGTCGTTATGTTGATTAGCATCAATACTTACAACGTGTGAGTCGATTTCCGTTTTATTGCAATAACGCTCCGTTAATAGTTTTAACCTACCAACATCTTCCGCTTTTGCGAGATGGGTAAGGCTAAAAAATACTAGCGATATGGCTACAACGTGCTTCATTCTTGCGGCAAATCTAATTTTAATCTTTTACAAACAGAAATATGATGTGATTTAATAATGGTCCTTATCAAAAATCTATCCAATTTTTACGAATTATTAGTTTGTTGAAAAGCAATTACAATTTTACTAGTAAAGGCAGTCGGGCTCTCGTTCCAATCTTTTTGCGCCTTGCAGGCTATGCAAAAAGGATTTCCACTAAATCCCGCCTGCCTGCCGGACAGGCAGGTTTAAAATACAGCAGCTTGTGGTTCTTCGTTATGGAAGTTTGCAACAAGCCTAGCCAAAAACCAATGACTTTGTTAAATGGTATTCACGATTTTTTTGCAAATGATGAAGCTTTGGCAAACATCCCAGTTATCGGACCTAAAAAAGAAGGTGCAATTTTAGAGGGAAGTAAAGATTTCTCTAAACAATTCATGGAGCGTCACGGCATCCCAACTGCCGCTTCAAAATCTTTTACAAACGAAAACTTAGCGGAAGGCTTAGCTTATTTACAAAATCACGCTACGCCAATCGTATTAAAAGCTGATGGCTTAGCTGCTGGTAAAGGTGTTTTAATTTTAGATAACGTTGCAGAAGCGCAAGAAGAATTAAAACTAATGTTAGGTGGTAAGTTCGGCAATGCCGGAAGTACTGTTGTTATTGAAGAATTTTTAACTGGAATTGAACTTTCAGTATTCGTTTTGAGCGATGGTAAAAACTATGTGATTTTACCTGAAGCGAAGGATTACAAAAGAATTGGACAAGGTGATACTGGTTTAAATACTGGTGGAATGGGTTCAGTTTCTCCAGTTCCTTTTGCTAACGACACTTTTATGGCAGAGGTTAAAAGAGACATCATTCAACCAACCATTGATGGTTTATTAAAAGACAATATAGATTATACTGGTTTCATTTTCTTCGGCTTAATTAAAGTTGGAGATAAACCTTACGTTATAGAATACAATTGCCGTATGGGCGACCCAGAAACGGAAAGTGTAATCCCTAGAATAGAAAGTGATTTAGTTGAATTATTTGTTGCTTGTGCTCATAAAAAGCTAGGTAGTTATCAGTTATCAATTAGCCCTAAAAACGCAGCAACTGTAATGATTGTTGCTGGCGGTTATCCAGGAGATTACGAAAAAGGAAAAGCAATTTCTGGAATTGAGAATTTACGCAATTCATTAGCTTTTCACGCAGGCACAGCTTTAGAAGGCGGAATAGTTAAAACTAACGGCGGTAGGGTAATTGCCATTACAAGTTTACAAGACGACCAATTTACTGCTTTACAATGCGCTACAGGTGATGCGGGCCGTATCTATTTTGATGGCAAATATTTTAGAGAAGATATTGGTTTTGATTTGATGTAAGTGTATTTCGTTATTTCGAATGAGAGCTTGCCCCAATTTATCGAGCCTCTATTGTTGCTATTTAACAATCTCAAAACTCATCGGCTTTGCCATGTCATTAAGCCAAACTCGTTTTAAAAAAACAGACCCTTCTTCAAAGCTAAACTCACCCTTAACCGTATCAATTTTTGTATCCCCAAATTTAATAAGGGTTAAAGCTGTAGGTTCGTCTTGTTTATAGTTTAAAAACAAACGGATGGCATCACTCCCATCTGCTCCTTTAATTAAGATAAAACCTTTATTGTCATTCGGACTAGGCTGATTATAAAGCTCTGCCTTTCCATCTTTAACAAAATATACAGCGATATTATTGTTATTAAAAACTGCTGGAGTACTTAACAGATTGGCACCTTGACTATTTATTACCTTTATATCTACATGAGCATAAATTTCTTTTGAATTTTTCTCACAAGAGGATACTAAAAAACCCGTTAAAACTGACAAAAATAATAAATTGAGCGTTTTCATAATATATTCTTAAATAAATTTTGATTATGTACCCTAAGATATCTAATTTTTTTATAAATTAAATTTTTATCTAAATTAATCAAAAACACGCTCTATGAGAAAATTATTAATTTCATTAGTTACATTAATTACACTGTTTACTGCCTGTAAAAAGAACTCCTTTGAGATTGAAAAACTTCCGATTGAAGTTGGAGAAATTAAAAATCACATCTTAAATGTGAAGCAAGCTGAAAAAATTGCCATATTGCATTCAATGTACCCCGATGTATTAAGTAAAGAAAGTACTCAAAATATATACAACATATATGGTAATCCAAAACAACATCCTCAAAAACAAATAAAAAGCAGTTTTGCCTTAAAAGAAGGTCAAACAAACCCTACACTTTACATACTTAATTATGAAGAAGGTGGTTTTGCAATTGTTTCTGGTGATGATAGAATGACACCAATATTGGCATATTCTGACAAAGGCAGCTTTGAAATGACAGAAATTGAAAAGCTACCTCCAGGTGTGAAACATTGGGTGTCTTCTAACCATAGATTTATTGCTGACATAAGAAGTGGAAAACAAAAAGAAGATATGGCAAGCAAGTCGTTGTGGCAAGATTTTAAAGATAAAAGCGAACTTACAAAGGGCAACAATGCTGTACTTAGTTCAAGGCCTAACTGTTCTATTGAAAATGAGGGTGAGTCTTATGCATTTAATTATACAAACGGGGCCTCTTCTAAGCACGACCTGGGGTCAAGGTACTGGATATAATGACTTTATACCCTCTGGCCCTTTATATTGCACAGGATATTCAAATTATAAACCACCTGTTGGCTGTGTTGCTGTTTCAATTGCACAAGTAATGAATTTCCATCAACTTCCAACAACTTATAATTGGTCTGCTATGCCATCTAATATAGGATCCTCCGCTACATCAGCGTTAATGCTAGATTGTGCAGAGTCTGTAAATACAACTTATGGCTGTAGTGGATCCTCGGCAACAACAAATGCTACTGATGATGCCCTTTTTGGGTTTGGTTATACTAATGCAGTTGTTCAAGCATATAGTTTTGAAATGGCATATAACAATATACGTTTTAATTATCCCGTTATATTAGCGGCAAACGAAGGTTTACTTGTTGGTGGTCATCAATGGGTTGCGGATGGCGTCTCAATAGTTCAAACTTTTGTTTGTACGAATACTGGTGACGGTCCAATTGAGCCAATATATTCAAGAATACCTCCCCCAGATGCTAATTATAATTGGGTAAATAATTATGCCGCCGAGTATTTATATATGAATTGGGGTTGGTATGGAGTACACAATGCTTGGTACAGTGCGTATGTTTGGTCTGTTGCCGGTAGCGATTATGATTATGGAATGAAAATGGTTAGATCTATAAATTAAATAAAGATTATTCAAAAAATATAATTTGCAGTATGATAACTAATAAACAGAAAAGGCTTCGAGAATCTCGAAGCCTTTGTCGTTTATTTAGTTTAGGAATACTATTTTGATTTAGTACCTAAAAGTTCTTCTAGTTTTTTCTGTAAAGCCTCGCCGGTAATGTTTCTGGCTACAATTTTTCCTGATGGATCTACCATAAAGTTAAAAGGAATAGCGCTTACACCATAATTTTTAGAAACTTCATTATCCCATCCTTTTAAGTCTGAAACATGAGCCCAAGCTAAACCATCATCAGCAACTGCTTTTAACCAAGCTTCTTTGGTAGTTCTTGTGGTACCACCATCTAAAGAAACGCCAAGCACTGTAAAGTTTTTATCTTTCCATTTATTAAATGCAGCAACTACATTGGGATTTTCTTGTCTGCATGGTCCGCACCAAGAAGCCCAGAAATCTACTAAAACATATTTGCCTTTAAAGTCAGATAACTTAACAGGTTTACCGTCTTTGTCATTTTGTGTAAAATCAGCCACTAACCCAAGTTGAGTTTTCTTAGCTCCATCTATCATACCTTGAATTCTTTTACCATCTACTGAAGTTCTTAATTCTGCAGATAATTTCATAAACAAAGGCTCAGCAGTTTTCGGGTCGATATCGTAACCAACACTACTTCTAAATGCATTTAACGAGATAAATGAGTTAGGGTTTTCAGCAACAAATTTCGAATATAGCGGTTTTTTCTCTGCATCTAAACCATCATATTTCGCCATAAATGGCTTCATAAAAGCTTCGTCTTTTTTCTGCTCTGTAGTGTAAGCAGCGTATTCTTTCATTAAAACGGCAACTTTATCATCAACAGGTTTAAGTAATGCTTTTAATTTAGCATTGTCGTCATTTACTTTTGAACCTGTAACTGTTGCGTATTTAACAGAATCAGTTGCAGCTATATTAATAGTAGTTGGCTCTAAATAAAGTGAGATAACATCTGAAGGAACTCTCTTTTTAGGGTCTACAGGAACAGCATCATGTTTAACTCTAATAGATGCACTTGTTGGACCAGCTAATGTTCCTTTAAACTCAAATGCTCCATTTACCAACGTAGCTGAATCAGTTACGCTTGTTGTACCTACACGATAGGCCAAGAATGCTTTTGCGGGTTCGTTTAAAGACCCAACTTTACCCTTAACGGTAAAAGGCTGCTGTGCCATTAAGCCCAATGGTAATAGGCAAAAAGCAGATAAAATTAATTTTTTCATTATGTATTTAATTAGGGTTTAGGGGCTTAGATTATAAGCAAATATAAAAAATCTGAATTTTAAAAAGATGCTTTAAATGTAAAATTATGATAACTTTTGATAGGTCCGCCACCATAAATCTGGCATTTCTCCATTAACAGCCGTATTATAATCATCGTATCTACATGGCACTAAGTGATATCTTTCGTTTTTTGAGATACCAGTTGG
>SEDG01000197.1 GCA_004295885.1 Pedobacter sp.
AACGAGCAATATTTATTAGCTGCGGTAATTGATGGTGTGGGTGGCTATCATGGTGGCGAAGTAGCTGCCGCCATAGCAAAGGAGGAGATAAGTAGGCAATTCGCCACGCGTCCCGAAGATCCTATTTCGCAAATGATAGCGGCCTTCAAGGAAACAAACAAGCTTATTGTTGCTAAAAAACAAACGGAAAAGGAACTTGCTGAAATGGCTTGCGTTGCCACAATGGTGCTCGCTGATATCGCAAACAATCAATTTTATTATGCGCATGTGGGCGACACGAGGTTGTATTTACTGCGTGATGGATCGCTGGTTAAAATATCAAAAGACCAATCATTTGTGGGTTTCTTGGAAGATTCTGGTAGAATAGATGAAACTGCCGCTATGCAGCATCCAAAACGAAATGAGCTAAATAAGGCCATTGGTTTTAATGATGAGATTGCTAATGATGAAAGTTATATAGAATCCGGTCAATCTCCCTTTTTACCTGGAGACATGTTGCTTCTTTGTAGCGATGGACTTACCGATATGGTAAATAAGCAAGACATTACAACTTTACTTACACAGGGTGATACACTTGCTAAAAAAGCAGAAAATCTCATTGCGCTTGCCAATGAAAATGGCGGCCTTGACAATATCACAGTTGTGCTTTTACAAAACGGTAAGGCAAAACAAGGTGTTGAGCCGACTAGACCAGGCATAGCCCAACAAATTCCATCAGCTACTGATAGAACAGTTAATGAAGAACCACCATTAACTTACAATCCACCTCAAAACGAGGTTAAAAGCAAAAGGCATCCTTGGTTAATTTCGCTCATTGTTCTATGTATCATTTTGCTGGGTACAACTTTGCTGCTTTTTTTAAGAACACAACCGAGCGATAATCACGAATCAACAACAAGTCAACCTACCAAAATTTTGGTACGCAATGACCAAGAAAAATTATTGCAAGATGCCATAGACCACGCCCCAAATGATACACTGATACTCTCAGACTCGATCTTTAAAAGTCCAATATTGCTTAGTGATACCCTCAGAATCAGACGAGACACCTTATATATTTTTGCCAAAGGTATTGTATTGCAGGCAAACAGTAGCTACAAGGGGGCTGCGATCGGCTTAAAGTCAGAAGCGAAGTTAATAAGTTTAGATAGTCTACAATTTAAGGGCTTCAACAATGCCATAACAATTTCAAACCAGGCATTATTCCTCAAGAATGTTAGGTTCATCAACTGTGTTCTTCCTGTAAGCAACAGTTATGTTTTGCCAAACGAACAACTGATAAATATGAACTTTCCCAGCGTGAAGCAGTCAAAGGATATTACGAATAAAGCTACAGCAAAGAAGAATGGAGCAAAATAAGATATTAGGCAAAACAAGTAGAATTCGCGAACGGATATTCATACTCCTAATTGGGGTAGTGTTTAGTCTATTTTTCTATCATTTGTATCACGTTATTCAACCTCGTTTTGAAGAAGTCGCACCACGTTTAAAGGCGGGTACAATGGTGAACTTGAATGCTCCAAAACCCGCTCAAAACATTAGGAAACTCTTAAAAAACGGTTATTATTTTGAGGATAACCGCGATATGGATCTGATTGAAAAAACAGTGGCGACTGCTACTCAAACCAGCGGACAATTAGATAATATAGGAGAGCTAAATAAGCGGAAATATTTCCTTTTAGCAGATGAAGCCTTTGAAAAAGGAGGGAAATCGTTTAAGGCCAGAGTGATGGCGTCAAGAGCATTACTCGGTTATACGGGTGATGATTCATTGCGCTTTGATCAAGAACTAAAAAATCCGAAGGCTTATTCCACGAATGTAGATTTGGCATTGGGTGATCACGATATTGCTGGTAAAATTTTAGAAAATAAAATACCTGTTGCTGGTGTGCTCATTCGCTTAGAAATGATTTTGCCACAAGACAGCATCTACACCGACGAAACAACTGAAAACGTTAAAAATATCGTAGAAAATGCTGAAGGAGTGACCAAGGTTTTTACGCTAGATAGTGGTAAGCGAAGATTACAGCAACTCACAGCTTATGCGAGGACAGGTACGGCAGGTGAATTCACTTTCAAAAACCTCCCAAATAAGGCATTTAAGGTGCTTCCCCTCAAGCCAGGATTTCAATTCGGAACAGTTAAAGGTGTACAAGGTCTTACGAGTGATGCAGCCTTTAGCTTCGAACAACGCCCGCATACCATCAAGTTGTTTTCTACAAAAGATTTTAACACGCTTAAAAAAGAAAAATCGCTGATCATCCGGACACCTGACGAGTTTAATAGGTGGTTTTTTATTATCTGTGGTAGTTTTATTATTGGTTTTTTCATCCTACATCTTGTTCTTTCTTGGAAATTTAGTGCTGCTGATCAAATTATGCTACCCTTGGTGATGTTGCTTACCGGAATTTCCTTGATAACCCTGTTAAGTTTACAAGATCCACTTCGAGATAGGTTTTTGGCAAAAGACACACTCACTTTCCTATTAATGGGCCTAGGAGGAATGTTACTGATGTTATGTTTTAACTGGCGAAAATTCCACAACGATACCTTAACTTATCGCCTCATCATTTTTAAGCATATTCGCTCTGCTGCAAACGGATGGCCATGGGCGATGGTGGCGATTGGTCTCTTAGCCCTTACCATATTATTTGGAACAGGCCCAGAGGGTAGTGGCGTAAAGGTCAATTTGTTTGGTTTCCAGCCCAGTGAAGTGGTTAAATACCTAACGATTTTCTTCTTGGCGGGATTTTTTGCCGTTAATGAAAAATTAATTAGTGAATATGCTAGCTGGAACAAAAGGTGGTCGTTTTTCTCCTTGGCCTTATTTGCCATATTAATTACGCTGCTGCTCTTTTTGATATTAGGAGATTTGGGACCGGCGATGGTGGTCTGTTTCACCTTTATTATTCTGTTCTCCTTTTCTCGGGGCGATTTCATGTTCATGGCGGGCGGAGTGGTGCTCTATGTAATTTCGTCTTGGTTATTCGATAACATCTGGTTAGCTACACTCGTAACCGTTGTGCTAATAGGGGTGCTGATGTTTTTTCAACGCAAGCAGATCAGTGAATCAACCATAATCGTCTTGATCATCATGTCGGCATTTTTAACCATTGATCAAATCCCATATTTAGATCGCCTAATTCCTGGTCCCGTACAACGATTGGGTGATAGAAAAGCGATTTGGCAAGATGCTTGGAATAATGAAGTTTATGGTGGCGACCAAGTGGCCAATGGTTTATGGGCAATGGCTACGGGCGGTGCTACTGGACAAGGTGTGGGAGAGGGTTTTGCAAAAACCATCCCAGAGGCCCATACTGATATGATTCTACCATCAATTGGAGAAGAGTTTGGCTTAACAGGAATGTTCTGTATCTTTTTGCTATTCCTGTTGTACTTACATCGATCAATAATTATTGGCCGACGAACTGGCTCACCCTTTTTGTTTTACCTGAGCGCTGGGATAGGAGTATCTACCTTTGTGCAGTTCTTGCTCATTGCAGGAGGTTCTACAGGCGCATTACCCTTATCGGGTGTTTCGTTGCCATTTCAAAGTTATGGCGGGTCGTCGCTAGTGCTCAACTTTATGGCTGCAGGTTTTTTAATCGCTGTATCAACCCTAAGGGGTACGCAGGTACAGATGGAATACATCGCCAAACAGCAAGACAAGAATTTAGTACCTGCATTGATGGCTGCCTGTTTAGGAATTATCTTATTGGGTATTAATGTAGCGGGATACGTATTAAATAACAATAAATGGGTGGTTCAGCCCACGCTCGTTGCAGATCGAAGCGGTGCGAGAATGTTTAGTTACAACCCACGCATAGCTATATTAATGAAAAGACTAAAAGCGGGCAACCTACACGATCGCAAAGGGGTTTTATTGGCCACAAGCAATGTCGACAGCGTAAAGGCACAACACTTCAAGTTAATTGGGGCAGGTATAGCTAACTATAACCTCGATTCAGCGGTACATCAACGTTTAGAGCGTTATTATCCCTTCGAGGAACAGTTATTCTTTTGGACGGGAGACGCAAACTCAGGGGTTTTTAACGGCAGTGTAAATGGATATTTTGCAGATTATGAACATGCGGCCGAACTTCGTGGATTTAATTTACCATCTAAAAGCTTTCCTGTGCTGGCCCACAGCTATAGCGAAAACCGCTTCCTAGCTCGTGGAGTTAAAGAAATGACGGTTGTTAAAAAAGACTATGCCGCATTGGCACCGTTGTTACTAGCTGGTATTGGCAGTAAGGACGTAGAAAACTTTAAAAATCGTAATCGAGATGTGCAGTTGACTATTGATGCAGGTTTGCAAACAAAAATACAAAAGTCTATTGCCCAAGATACTTCTTTGCGAGATAATCGCGTCTCGGTGGTCATCATGGAAGCCAGCACTGGAGATGTGCTCACTTCTGCCGTATATCCATTACCGCCTATTCATGATTGGGAAAAGCTAACGATGACGGTTGCAGAGCAGAACCAACTTTCGCCTTGGTTTACAACAGCCGATTTAGGCTTTACCCATTTTACCCAGCCTGGTTCTACCGCAAAGCTGATTACAGCAATGGCCTCATTTAATAAGCTAGGTCTAAATGCCGCTCAAAAGAAGTTTAATGTTGCTACTTGGGAACGTATTCGAACCAAAGGCATTGAACCTGATGAAACAGGTCTGATTGACTTGGAAAGGGCAGTAGTAAAATCGAATAACGTATACTTCATTAAATTGGCCAATCAAGAACAGTTGCAAGAACAAATGGGCGATTTATACTTGAAAACTGGTATGTTTTTGCACGGGGCAGGAGGATATTATTACAACAAACCCGCTGAAAACGCAGCCCAAGAAGAAAAATGGAAACAGTTGTGGCGAAAAACCGAGTTTAACACAAAACCTAAATACGATCCTAACAATATTCGTAAAACTAGAGCTAAAGGCATTTCTGGAATGTCATGGGGTCAAGGAGAATTGATTGCCACGCCAGCAGCAGTAGCAAGAATGGCTGCCGGAATTGCCAACGACGGAAACATGATTGCCAATAGGTTTGTTATGAAGGTAAGTGACCAACCACAAGCTGTTAAAACTGGTACAAAATTGGTAAATGATCCAGCGTACGCAAAGCTGATGAAAGAATACATGATTAAACAAAGTGAACTAAAAACAGGTACCTTAGGGATTGCAGTTGCA
>SEDG01000906.1 GCA_004295885.1 Pedobacter sp.
ATATCAAATGGAACAGCTTTAACCCCATATTTGGTATGCCACATATTTGCTTCATCAAAATCAAATAACTTAGTTGGTCCTTCTCCACCTTGATTTTCTGCTGTGGTTTGTGCCACAATTCCTTTAATGGCAAACTCTAATGGATTGCTTTTAGTTGTAGCGTTAATTGTTGTCCAATCTGAAAAGCCATCTTTATTTACAGCACGTAATTTAAATGAATAAGCAGTTTCTGCAGCTAAACCTTCAAACAATAAAGTGGTATCCTTTATAGTTGTATAATGCATATTGCTAAAATCTATCTCATAGAAATCGGCATTATCAACTTTGTTCCATGTTGGTTTAAGCGTGTAAGCTTCTCTATTTTTCTCGGTAACACGAGCATTTAACGGTGCTGCTAATTTCCCTGTAGAGATGCGCAATTTATCAGCAGGCTCGAATTTAAAACCTTCTATGCTTACAGATACTTGATTTACAGTAATATTTTTAACCGGTAATTTAACCAGCAACTGGGGGTTTTTAGCCATCACTACTTTTTCAAACTCACTGCCTTTTGTTGCAAATCGGTTTAAGTTTGGGTTTGCATCATAGAAATACGCATTTTCTTTTTTCAAGAAATCGTCCATCGAGTTAGCCTCAGTTAGTTTCACTTTTTTACCGCCTATTTTAGCAACAATCCTTGTTGGTTTTGCCGTTACATTAACTATCAACTCTGTTGCCTTTTCATTTACAAAACCATCAAAATCGCCTTTGGCTGGGTGAATGGTTAAAGTGGCAATGCTTTTTTGATTAACCTCCGATTCGATTAAGCTCTTAACTCCTTTGCCTAGTTTATAAGATTCAGTTTTTCCATCATCATCATATTCGGTAAATGAAGTTTTTCCAGCTGGATAAAATTCGTAAATCCGATTGCCTTTATTAATTTCCGAAACATTATTATTCGGGTTTACCATCGGGATAATAGCTCCTTCTTTAACTAAAACTGGCAATTTCCATAACGGCGCATCAAAACTATTGATAATGCTATTTCCTTCGTATTTATCTCCAGTAAAATAATCGAACCA
>SEDG01000907.1 GCA_004295885.1 Pedobacter sp.
ACTGTTGCTTTAGCGCCCTCTTTTAAAAAGATTGCAAAAAATGTAAGTGTCAAAGCTTTTGTAGATGGTATTACTGCTGCAGTAATTGGCGCATTGGTAGGGTCGGTGATTGTCATCGCTATGCGTTCCATTAAAGATGTTCCAACTGCCTTAATCGCGATAGCCTCTATATTGGCACTCATCTATATCAAAAAGATGCAAGAACCATATATCATTGGTTTAGGAGCAATCTTGGGCTTATTGATCAAGTTTATTTAATCTTTTATTATATGTCTTTTAACAAAACAGTTTCCTTTCGCTTGGCAGTCATCGTATTTTTTGCTGCCGTTTCAAATTTCAACGCAACAGCACAACAAGCTAGTAATTATCCAAAAATAACTGGTTATTTTAGTATCATGCATCCCATTGGCACATGGAACAAAGATGGTTTCCATGACAATTTTTCTAATGTATATACTGTTGTTTTTCCTTTTGGGATGAACATTTTAAAAAGCGACAAATTTGGAATTAGTTTTGAAGTTGCACCTGCAGTTCGCACGGAGCATAACATTTCTAAAGTGAGCTCTGTAGTGTTTCATCCGGGCGCTATGTTTCGCTTTCAACATGGCTTTACGTTTGTAGGTCGCTTGGCATTCGAAACCAATGGTCGTTTCGGTTTTACGCCAGTGTTTAATCAGGTTATTAAGAAGGGAAAAAACACTAGTTTATTTTTATCTGCTCCACTGCCAGTTAGGTTTGGAAATGATCAACCTGTGTCTTTAACAACAGGGTTACAGCTTGGCGTATCGTTTTAACCAAATGTTGTTTCAATAAAAATGATTTAGTTGCCAATATCTGATCTAAATTTAACAAAGCCTTAAGATTGGATAAGGAAATCTTTTTTACTTTTACCAGCTATGTTTTGGTACGAAGAGGAAATAAAGAGAATAGAAAGGATAGACAAAGGTTTAACCCATAACTCTACTGTGCTTTTTTACGGCTCTTCTTCCATCAGGTTATGGGAAGGTTTAGGTGCGGATTTTCCCGAATATCACATCGTTAATCTTGGTTTTGGCGGTTCAAGTATAATGCCAACTGGAAGTTCATCAATGTGTTTAAAAGAATGTTAGATAGATCTGGTAAACCAATGGCAAAACTATACGCACCAGATGGACTTCACTTAGGGCCATTTGGCTATGAACTCTGGAGAGAATCAATAGCGGAAGCTTTGGCTAGAGTACTTTGATTCTTTTTCTGTGGCTTGTCTGTAAGTATGACTTTCACTTAATATCAACTTAACAGTAACTCAAGACATTTGAGTAAAATCTATAAATGGAAAGGGCATACCATAAGTGGTTCAGTGAACACTTACAAAGA
>SEDG01000908.1 GCA_004295885.1 Pedobacter sp.
AAATCAACCGCAGCTTCGAAATCGCCATTAGCTTCTACTAAAGCTTTTTTGCAATCCATCATACCAGCGCCAGTTTGTTGGCGTAGTTTATTTACATCTGCGGCAGTAATTTGTACTGTTGACATTTTGTATGTTTTTTTAATTTTTTATAAAATATTATGGGTTGAAGATTACAAGGTTATGGGTAAACCCGCAACTCGTAACTCTCAACCCACAACTTAAATTATGCTTCTGTAGAATCTTCTGTTGATGCTTGTGCGTCAGCAGTTTCTTTTTTAGTTGGTCTTTTAGCACCAGCTTCTCTAGGTGTTGCAGCTTCTGGAGCATCAGCAGCAGTTTTCACAGCTACAGCTTCTTTTTCAGCTTCATCATCTTTTTCGCGTTTGCGCTCATCTAAACCTTCCTCAATTGCTTTGATAATTACATCAGTAATCAATAAAATTGATTTAGTTGCATCATCATTCGCAGGAATTGGGAAATCGATGTTAGATGGATCAGAGTTAGTATCAACCATTGCAAAAGTAGGGATGTTTAATTTCATCGCTTCTGCTACAGCAATATGCTCTTTTTTAACGTCGATTAAGAAAATTGCAGCCGGTAAACGGTTTAAGTCTGCAATACCACCTAATAAGCTTTCTAATTTGATACGCTCACGTTGAATCATCAAACGCTCTTTTTTAGAAAGAATTGAGTAAGTACCGTCTTTAGTCATTTTATCGATGGTAACCATCTTTTTAATTGACTTACGTACTGTAGCGAAGTTGGTTAACATACCACCTAACCAACGCTCGGTTACGAAAGGCATGTTTACTTTTCTTGCTTGCTCAGCAACGATTTCTTTAGCCTGTTTCTTAGTAGCTACGAATAAGATCTTACGACCTGATTTTACGATTTGTTTAATCGCTGCTGCAGCTTCTTCAGTTTTAGTTAAAGTTTTATTTAAATCTATAATGTGAATCCCATTGCGTTCCATAAAAATATATGGTGCCATTTTCGGATTCCATTTGCGGGTAAGGTGACCAAAGTGTACACCTGCATCCAATAAGTCTTGATATGT
>SEDG01000909.1 GCA_004295885.1 Pedobacter sp.
TATTCTTATTCACAAAATGATCCAATGGTTGAGGCTTATTTTAATCACCCATCTTACGATCGTTATCCTGTAGTGGGCGTAACTTGGGATCAGGCAACAGCATTTTGTAATTGGAGAACAAGATTGTACAGTAATGTTGCTGCGGCAAGAAAACTTCCCGAAAACAGTAGATTAAAATATAGACTTCCAACTGATCAAGAATTTGAATATGCAGCTAGAGGAGGAAGAACTAAAACTAAATATCCATGGGGTGGTCCGTATATCATGAATACAAAAGGATGTTTACAAGCAAACTTTAAAGTTGGTAGAGGTAATTTGTCTGATGATGGAGGAATGTATACAGTAGACGCTCGTGCTTATCTTCCAAATGACTATGGTTTGTATAATATGGCAGGTAATGTTGCTGAGTGGACGGTTACTGCATATAATAAATCTGCAACGGCATTGTTGTTAGATTTTAATCCAAATTATACTAGTACAGCAAAAGGAGCAAAAGTAGTAAGAGGTGGCTCATGGAAAGATATGAGCATATTCTTGCAAAACTCTGTGGGTACTTATGAATATCAAGATAAAGCTAGATCATACATCGGTTTCCGTTGTGTATCTGATTTCCCTGGGAATTCTTTAAACTAAAATTCAACTCAATAAAATAAAACAAAATTTTTTAAAAGATTATGGCAGCAAAAGGACAACCAGGGTGGTTACACGTAGCAATTTCATTAGGAGCCAGTGTGGTTATTTTAGGGGCATTAGCAAAAATTTTACACCTAGGCGGAGTATATGCAAATTATGTTATCGGAGTTGGTTTAGTAACAGAAGCAATTTTATTTGCATTAACAGCATTTTTCCCTCCTGAACCAGAATTGCCATGGGAAAGGGTTTATCCTGAATTAGCCGATGGATTTACTGGTGAGCTACCAAAAGCAACAATAAGACAGTCAGTTTCTACAGGTTCATCATCTTCTGCTGCTTTAGATAAAATGTTAGATGATGCTAAGATTGGACCTGAATTAATTGAAAGTCTTGGTGCTGGTCTACGCACGTTTGGAGATAAAGT
>SEDG01000910.1 GCA_004295885.1 Pedobacter sp.
TGTTTGCGGCAATCATCAATATCATTGTGTTTGTAAACAAAACGTTTACCCATGTGCAGGCGTAATCCATCTATAATACAAGCGTGAGATTCCCCATCATAAACAACAACATCCTTTCTATCAACCAAAGCATCAATAATCGATACCATACCTTGATAGCCATAGTTCAATACAAAAGCATCCTCTTTACCAACAAAGTCAGCTAATTCTTGTTCTAATTGTTCGTGATATTTAGAGTTTCCAGACATCATACGAGCACCCATTGGGTAAGCCATGCCAAAATCTTCCGCTCCTTGCGCATCAGCTTTTCTAACTTCAGGGTGATTAGCTAAGCCTAAATAATTATTTAAACTCCAAACCAAATGCTCCTTGCCTCTAAAGTTCATGTGTGGTGCAATCTCTCCCTCTAATTTCGGAAAAGAAAAATATCCATGAGACCATTCAAAATGTTCCCCAATTGGGCCCATGCGCTTCGTTAGTTTTTCGAAAATATCCAATGTTGTTATATTTAGTGTTATCTGTTATTATTAGTTTGGCAAATTTAAGGTTAAAATCCCTATTTAACAAGGCGCTAAGTTGTGTTAAACTGCAAAAACAAACTGTTGACTGAATTTGGGCTTGCCCCAAGCTGCGCAAGGGTCGGGCAATCCGTTACAAGTCCTCGCTCATTCCTCGCTGTGGGCTTTCCACTGCTATCCCTCACGCGAAACCTCAACCCTACTAGCGTACATAAAAAAGCCTCAACAATGTTTATCGTTAAGGCTTTAAGTTATTTGTTTGATTTGTTAGTCAACATTATCATGTAAGAATGAATTATTTGGTCTAATCTCAGTAGAACCATCTTCATCATTACTTAAGGTAAATCTAGAAACTTGAGACTCAGAAGAGTGTTGAACTTGTTGCAACTGCATTTGTTTGCGTTTGTAAGCAGGTTCGTTTTCTAATTCCTGTAATCCATTTGTAGTACGTAATTTTAAGCTCAAATCTTTTAATCTTAAAATACGTTCTCTAGATTTTTTCAATTGGTCTTCAACTGAATCATCATTTTTATCATC
>SEDG01000198.1 GCA_004295885.1 Pedobacter sp.
TTTCAAATACTGAAGGAATAATATCTTCAATGTTTTGATAGGTAATTGGAGAGATTACAGCGATAACACCCTGATGATTCTTTTGGGTCATCCTATTCAATTTCTCGATTGGAACAGAACTTAATGGAATTAAGGTTCCATGTAGCAAAGTTTTTAACTCTGTAAATAAGTCACCAGCTAAACCACGTTGCAAATAAATTGTTTCTATATCTCGCCCTGCTTTAATCGCTTCAATTACCGCTCTTATCCCAAAAACAAATTCATTATTTTCTTTTACGCGTTGTGGTCTTCTAAAATTATCCATACTTTTTAATCTGCTACAAAAGTAATTTAAATAAATTTCTATGGCGAATTGTTTGCGCTCTTATTAACATTTAATTGTTTAGAAATAAATAAAAGATGTTAAAACAATTAATAAACGCAATCACTTAACTAACAGCTTGTTTAAAAAGATTTAGAAATTGAAGCTTTCTTTTGTCTAATTTTGATGCTATGATTACCGATAACGAACAACAGGGACAAGGAAAATTTTCAACTTCAGCACGTAAAAGCAGATTATCTCCTTCTATGAATACCATGGGCAAAATTCCGCCACAGGCTATTGATTTAGAAGAGGCTGTATTGGGTGCCTTGATGTTAGAAAAAGATGCCCTTTCTACCGTTATCGATATCTTAAAGCCTGAAGTTTTTTACGCTGAAGCACACAAAAAGATATTTGAAGCTATTCAAACTTTGTTTCAGAAATCTAAACCCGTTGATATTTTAACGGTTACTTCAGAAATGCGTACACAAGGAACACTAGAAATAGTTGGTGGCGCTTATTACATAACAAACTTAACTAATCGTGTTGCATCTGCGGCAAACATAGAGTATCACGCTCGTATTATTTCTCAAAAATATATTCAACGTGAGTTGATAAGGATTTCTACAGAAATTATTACCAATGCTTACGAAGATACCACGGATATTTTCGATTTATTAGACCACGCTGAGAAAAACTTATTTGATATCGCCCAAAATAACTTGCGTAGAGATACTCAAAAAATGGACGAGATTATTAAGCAATCTTTAGCTACACTTGAAGAGTTACGTACTAAAACAGACGGCTTAACGGGTGTTCCATCTGGTTTTACCGACTTAGATAGAATTACGGGTGGCTGGCAAAAATCAGATTTGGTTATCATTGCGGCAAGACCAGCGATGGGTAAAACTGCTTTTGTACTTACTTGCGCTCGTAATGCAGCTGTAGATTTTAAAAGACCAGTAGTTGTTTTCTCATTAGAGATGTCTTCTGTACAGTTGGTTAATCGTTTAATTTCTGGTGAAACCGAAATTGAGCAAGAAAAAATTAGAAAAGGTAATTTGGCTGAATGGGAATGGCAACAACTACATAGTAAAATTGGAACTTTAACTGAAGCTCCACTCCTAATTGATGATACACCTGCCCTTAATATTTTCGAATTCAGAGCGAAATGCCGTAGGTTAAAAGCGCAATACGATATCCAATTAATCATTATAGATTATTTGCAATTAATGCATGGTAAAGGCGAAGGACAAAGTGGCGGTGGTAATCGTGAGCAAGAAATTGGTAGTATTTCTAGGGCATTAAAATCAGTTGCTAAAGAACTAGATGTTCCTGTACTGGCACTTTCACAGTTAAGTAGGGCGGTAGAAAGTAGACCTGGTCCGAATGGTAAACGTCCAATGCTTTCAGATTTACGTGAATCTGGGTCTATTGAGCAAGACGCAGATATGGTTCTGTTTTTATATAGACCAGAATATTATGGTTTAACTGAAGATGAAAACGGCCGTTCTATGGCGGGTGTTGGTGAAGTAATTATTGCGAAACACAGAAATGGAGAAACTGGTATTGTTCCTCTTCGCTTTATCGGCAAATATGTTAAATTCGCTGATTTGGAAGATAATTTTGCGCCTCAGAATAGTTTCTCTTCTGAAAGTCAGATGATGCCATCTCAAAGCTTTGATAAACCATCAGGAAATGTAATCATTAGGCCGTCTAAAATGGATGATTTTATTGATGACGGAGCCCCATTTTAAATTATCTGATTCAAAAAAGTTATAGTTCGAAAAACAAGGGTGGAAATTCTTGGCTAAACCTGTCCCGCCAATGTTTCTGCCAATGAAGAATTGGCATTCTCGAATGTCGGGTTTATAGCACAAAGTAAGTAGTCCTTTTGTTAGGTCTGCTCCCTGCAAATGTAAATAGTAGCACCAACTAAATTTTATAAACCTTGGCGAAGCGGCATCCCTCGATTCTTCATTGAGGATATAGCAAAGCAAAGGGCTAACCTCGATTTTTTTACTGCCAGTGATTTTCAAAAAATTAAAGGAGAAATCCTAATAAAATACCTGCAAGAATTATAAATGGCGGACTAACTTTAGTGAAATTTAAGGTTAAGAATGTTCCTATAATTAACGTAATTGGCAGCCATTCAAATCCAATCGGCTTTGCCAATAAGATAAATGCTGCTATTATAAAACCAACACTTACTGCATTTATCCCAGAAAGTGATTTTTTTATTCTAGTAATTTTCTTCAAATCATCCCAAAAAGGAACAATAAATAATACCAAAATAAGGCCAGGAAGGTTAATTCCTAAAACAGCTAAGCCACCTCCAAAAATTTGTCCCATTAAACTATAACCGCCTTGTTTCATACTCAGCGCACCTAAATAGCTTGAAAATGAAAACGTAGGACCAGGTAAAATTTGTTGCAAAGCGAAACCAGAAATAAAATCAGATTGTAAAAGGTAATGCTTCATTTCTACAAACTCCGTAAACATAAGCGGCACTAACACTTGTCCACCTCCAAAAACAAAAATCCCATTACGATAAAAATTTTCAAATAACCTAATTGGCAAACTAAAAGGAGATGTTCTGTTAATTATTGCTCCTAGCATTGCCATGACCAATAAAACACCGATAAAATAAGATAACTTTCGAGGGTTAATATTTGCAAATAATCTTACTCGTATTTGAGCTTCATCTGATGGTGTACCAATGGCAGAAGAAACCATCCCTCCCACTAAAATAGCAATTGGAAACACATAGGCGTTTTTTAATACCAAAGTTGCCACAACTGCACCAAAAGCAAGGAATATAGAAATTTCATTGACCAAAACTTTTCGTGCTAATTTAAAAGCACCATATGCTACAATTCCTAAAGTAATGGGATGTATATATTTTAAAATCTCCTGAAACTTTTCTTTTTGGTCTAACATTGCATAACTAATCGCAGCCAAAGTCATAATAGCGGCAGAAGGAATAATCCAGATTAGAAAGGTTATGATTGCCAGTTTTAGTCCGCCTACCTTGTATCCAATACCAACCAAAGTTTGTGTAGAAGCTGGGCCAGGTAAAACTTGCGCTAAGGCGTTAAGTTCTAATAGTTCTTCCTCAGAAATAAAGTGAGTACTTTTTACAAAATACCTTAACAATAAAGAAATATGTGCCTGTGCTCCACCAAAAGCTGTGAAAGTAAAAAATATTACATTTCTAATGAATAAGAGCTGTCGTTTTGCCATTGATTAAGGTTTAATCATCTTCATAATCTAAACCAGCGGCAGAATTGTATGCACCCTGTAATTCTGAAAGCGCATGCATATCTCTTTTAGCTCTAGCACTAGCCATTCCTTTTTGGTAAATATCAATTGCTTTATCTTTTTCTCCGGTTTTTTCGTAAAGCTTACCTAAGTGATAATAAGTGCCAACATAGGTTGGATGTTCATTTATCAATTTCAAATAATAAGCAAATGCATTATCTGTGTCATTTAATGAATTGTATTCGGTTGCTAAAGCATATAAAATAAAGCTATCGTTAGGTTCGTTCTCTAAAAACTCTAATAACTTGGCTAATCGTGTATTTTGCATTTTAAATCCTTGCTTTTTTAATTAGATTTGCACAAAGACAATTTAAGGAAATCATCGTCGTATTAATATCGCTGATGTTGGTTTTCACAACTTTAATCAAATATATACTTATGAAAATATTAGTTTGTATTAGTAATGTACCAGACACCACTACAAAAATAACTTTTACTAACGATAATACACAATTCAATACGGCAGGCGTACAATTTATTGTAAACCCATACGATGAAATTGCGTTATCAAGAGCTATTGAACTTTGTGAAGGTGGTAAGGGAACAGTAACAGTTATTAACGTTGGAGAAGCTGCTACAGAACCTACCATTAGAAAAGCACTTGCTATTGGTGCTGATGATGCAGTTAGGGTTAATGCGGCACCTCGTGATGCCTATTTTACAGCTTTTCAGATTGCAGAATATGCAAAAGCAAATGATTTTGATATGATTTTATGCGGAAGAGAATCAATAGATTATAACGGTTCTCAAGTTGCTGCAATGATTGGCGAGTTTCTAGACATTCCTTCTATCTCAATTATTAAAAAATTAGACTTTGATGGAACTAATGCAACTATTGAAAGAGAAATTGAAGGTGGAAAAGAAGTTGTTTCTGTAACAGGAAAATTTGTGGCAAGTTGTGCTGAAGGAACTGCAGAAGCGAAAATTCCTAATATGAGAGGAATCATGTCTGCAAGAACTAAACCACTAACGATTGTAGAAGCTGCTGCTATTGAAGAATTAGGTAAGGTAACAAAATTTGAAACCCCAGCTCCTCGTGGCGCTGTTAAATTAATTCCTGCTGAAAGCGCAGAAGATTTGATAGGTCTATTGCATAGCGAAGCGAAGGTAATATAGATAAGTTGGCAGTTTGGAGTTTTCAGTTCCCAATTGCCTTTATAAAGAGATAATTAATAGGATTAATTTCATATAAGTAAAAATTACCCTTTAGGGCTAAATATATGTCAGTATTAGTATATGTAGAACAAGTTGATGGTAAATTCAAGAAGTCTGTTTTTGAAGCAGTTTCTTATGCAAAAGCCATCGCCGATAATCAAAATACAAGCTTAACAGCAATTTCTATAGGAAATGTGGCTGAGGGCGATTTAAAAGAATTGGGAAAATACGGTGCATCAAAAGTTTTAAATGTTGCAAATGACCAATTAAAAACCTTTGTAAATCAAGCTTATGCAGCTGTAATTGCAGAGGCAGCTACAAAAGAGGGTTCGAACATTGTCGTTTTATCTAACTCTTTCTCTGGTAAAGGTTTATC
>SEDG01000911.1 GCA_004295885.1 Pedobacter sp.
TTATTACCCCAATATCGTGGCGCTGCGCCGATTAATCACGTAATTATTAATGGTGAGAAAGAATCTGGAGTTACTACTTTCTTCTTAAAACAAGAAATAGACACTGGTGATATTATTTTTTCTGATGCTGTAGAGATTACAGAAGATGAAACCGCTGGCGATTTACACGATAAATTAATGGCAATTGGTGCTAAGTTGATTGTAAAAACAGTTAAGGCTATTGAAGCAGGTGATTATAACGAAGTACCTCAACCGCAGAGCGATGAGTTAAAATCAGCACCGAAAATATTTAAGGATTTTTGCAAGGTAGATTGGAATCAAAACACTCAAACAGCATACAATCACATTCGTGGATTGAGCCCTTACCCTACCGCTTTTACTGTTTTAAATGAAAAAACATTAAAGATTTTTAAAGCAGAACCTGAAGATAAAGAACCTGGCATTTCTGCTGGTGCTTTTTTAACCGATGGAAAAACCTATTTGAAATTCGCAACTAAAGATGGTTTTATCAAAGTGACTGACGTTCAGTTTGAAGGTAAAAAACGCATGTTAATTGATGAGTTTTTAAGGGGAATGAGGTTGTAGTGGTTAATTGTTCGAATTGAATAATTGGTTAATCGTAAATCGTCGCCGAGCGCAAAGTTTTTCAGTACGTTTTAGAAAAGTAAATTAGCAGCATTTATTATTGTTAGCCGGGCTATGCGCTACAATCTTTTACCCCTAATCCCCTAAAGGGGACTTTGTAAAAGTATTTCCGCTGCTATCCCGTTTAGTTTACGCAGTTTTATGCTACTATTTAGGGCCGCAAAGCGCCAAGGACCATTGCCTTTGTTATATAAACCTTATTGAAATGGATCCCGATTCTTAATCGGGAGGAATGAAAAGAAGGGTTTCACTCCCCAAGAACCACTGACATTCTTTTTCTAATCTTCGACTACGCTCAGATTGACACCGCTTTTTCCGACTATTAAATTAACCCGTTTAACTTTGTACTCAAATCCTTTGCCACTTCATTAAAATAGCGCTTTTTTCCATAACCCATTACCCACCTAAT
>SEDG01000199.1 GCA_004295885.1 Pedobacter sp.
GTTATCAGATTCGTTATAATGAGCCCGATATTCCCTCGGGCTCATTCCATTTAATCGTTCAATACTGTGGCAATGAATAAAGTTTGTAATATCTTTTTTACTACGTTGTCGATTAATATTCTGTTAAATAGGAGACTCTGACCTCAAGGTTCCAAAGAAGTTTTCAATAATAGCGTTGTCTAAGAAACAGCTGCTGATAAATTCCAACATGTATTTTGTATCCGTTAAACAGTTGGTCCAAATAAGCTGCAGGTTCAGTATATCGCAAGAACATATAGCGGAAATGTACAATATCAATTTAATGGGTCAAATACTTCAATAAGTAATATAAACGCTTTTAATGGTGCAACCATTTATGTTACATCCATCCAAAGTGTTGATGTAATTGATCCTGTAAAGGGTATCTTCCAACTGCATTGGACTTTTGCTGGGCGTGGTATAATAGAAAAGTGGGTGAAGCAATAAGCTGCCCCTTCAAAAAAATGCTGCTTAAGAAATTGAGCAGCATTTTTTTTAAAAGGAAAATATTTTTTAGCTAATCCACAAAATTAATATAAATAACCTAAGTATTTTGTTACATGATCTGCCAATAGTACTGCGTTACTTAGTATGCCGAAAAATCTTTATACTGCAAAAAAGATTTCTGGGTAATATTAAAGGATATAACTTAAAATTATCCCTTACTTCTTATCTATACTATATTTCCCTGGGCCAATAAATATTAAACTAAAAAATACAATGCCTAATTCTATCGCATGCCCTGCTCCATCCAATCCATTGCCTTTGGCAAAATGAACTAATGCGGCAATAATCATGGTCACTACCAAAAGCATATTGACAGGACGAAAGAATAAGCCCAGAATCAATAGGAAGCCGCCAATACCTTCTGAAGCTGCGGCCATAAAACCCCATAACATCGGTAAAAAATCAATGTGAACCACCTTCATGCTTCCACCAAGTTTTGCCCAACCATCTGGGCCACCCATTATTTTTGGTAAGCCGTGAACCATCATCATTATGCCCAAACCAACTCTTAAAATTAATAATCCAGTATTGCGGTATTTACCTAAAGTATCGAAAATTGCCATATTATAAATATTTTAATTGAACATCGTTTTTAGCTACAGCAAGCGATATGGTTTTGCCTACAACCATTGCACGGTTATCATCTATATGTCCTGTTGGAAAGTTAAAACATACCGGATAATCAAATTCTTTTACCAATTCCCAAATCACCTCTTCGGGAGTTTGTCCAAAAGGGATGCTTTCTTCGCTTATTTCATTAAAAGCACCAATAATTAATCCTTTTAATTTGTTAAGCTTCCCTTTTCTTTTCAGCAGTCGCATCATTCTATCAATAGAATATTCATGTTCGCCAACATCAACCACCACGAGCAGCAATAATAGCCTTAATGCTTTCATCATCTAAAAACTGCTGTAAATCTGCCGCCCTTTCTTTATCTGTTCCAGAAAATTGATGGTATGAACTACTTACTGTACTCCCAATAACAACGTCCACCCCCCAGCCTTTTAGGGTCTCAATAGCGCCATCAATAGATTTAGGTAGTTTTTTAGCAGGACAGACAATCGCAATTTTATCGCCCTTTTTTAAATAGGATGGCTGTTTAATCATAGGTAAAATCAATATCTTTGCAAAATAAATAAATAGTTTTGGATAACGATAAAATTAAAAGATATACAGTAACGGCGGCTTTGCCTTACACTAATGGTCCGGTACATATTGGTCACTTAGCGGGTGTTTATTTGCCTGCCGATACTTATGTGCGCTATCTTCGCAGCAACAAAAGAGATGTAAAATTTATTTGTGGTTCTGATGAAAATGGAGTTCCAATTACTTTAAAAGCCAAAAAAGAAGGAATTACACCGCAAGAAGTGGTAGATAAATACCACAAAATTATTGGTGATTCTTTTAAAGAATTCGGTGTATCTTTTGATATTTACCATCGTACCTCATCCTTAACTCACCACCAAACAGCATCTGCTTTTTTTAAAAAGTTATATGATGAAGGCGTTTTTACAGAAGAAGTTACCGAACAATATTACGATGAGAAAGCACAAACTTTCTTAGCTGATAGATACATTACAGGTACTTGTCCGAGATGTGGTAACGAAAATGCTTATGGTGACCAATGCGAAAACTGTGGTAGTACACTAAATGCAACAGATTTAATCAACCCAAAATCTACACTTTCTGGAGAACCTCCTATTAGAAAGGAAACCAAAAACTGGTTTTTGCCTCTAGATAAATATGAGGGACAATTAAGAAGTTATATTGAAAGTCACAAAGAATGGCGACCAAATGTTTATGGGCAATGCCAAAGCTGGTTAAATGCAGGTTTGCAGCCAAGGGCGATGACAAGAGATCTAGATTGGGGTGTAAAAGTGCCAATTAAGGGTGCCGATGGAAAGGTTTTATACGTTTGGTTTGATGCACCTATAGGTTACATCTCTGCAACAAAGGAGCTTTGTAATTATGCTACGTTAGACGTTTGGAATCCGAAGGCGGAAGAATATTATATTAATCCAATGGAGGATGATAAGTGTGGTTGGGAAGAGTATTGGAAAGATGATGCTACTAAACTAGTTCATTTTATTGGTAAGGATAACATCGTTTTTCATTGTATTATTTTTCCTGCCATGTTAATGGCACATGGTGGATTTGTATTAGCAGATAACGTTCCAGCAAATGAGTTTTTGAACCTAGAAGGACAGAAAATATCAACATCTAAAAACTGGGCAGTTTGGTTAAATGAATATTTGGTAGAGTTTCCTGATAAACAGGATGTATTACGTTACGTATTAACCGCTACTGCGCCAGAAACAAAAGATAACGATTTCACTTGGAAAGATTTTCAAGCTCGTAATAACAATGAGTTAGTAGCCATTTTAGGGAACTTTATTAATAGAGTTACCGTATTAACCAATAAGTATTTTGATGGCAAAGTGCCAATGTTAATGACAATTACGGAGCAAGACCAAGCCGTAATTGATGAATTAGCTGCTTATCCTGCAAAGATTAGCGCTTCTATAGAAAATTATAGATTTAGAGAAGCTTTAGGTGAAGTGATGAATGTAGCCCGTTTAGGTAATAAATATTTAGCGGATACAGAGCCATGGAAAGCAATTAAAACTGACGAGGATAGGGTAAGAACCATCTTGCACATTGCCCTACAAATTGCGGCAAATATTGAGATTTTGATTGAGCCATTCTTGCCATTTACCGCTGATAAATTAATGAAGATGTTAAATTATGGAGGTCATCAATGGGAAAATGCAGGAAGCCTTGATTTGTTAGCTCGTGGCCATCAATTAAATGAACCTACCTTGTTATTTGCAAAAATTGAAGACGAAGAAGTGCAAGCGCAAATAGACAAATTAAATAACAGTAAAACCGCTAATGCACAGGCAAACGCTACATTAGTACCAGCAAAAGAGAACATCACTTTCGATCAATTTGGCGCCATGGATATTCGTGTGGCAACCATCACAGCAGCAGAAAAAGTAGATAAAACTAAAAAGCTATTAAAGCTTACAGTAAATACAGGGCTAGATGAAAGAACGGTTGTATCTGGCATAGCCGAACATTATAAACCAGAAGACATCATCGGACAACAAGTGAGTTTACTGGTTAATCTTGCGCCAAGAGAAATTAAAGGAATTCTATCACAAGGAATGATTTTAATGGCAGAGGATGCTGAAGGCAAATTGACTTTTGTATCACCAACAACTAAGTTTGATAATGGAAGCGTGGTAAGATAACGCTGAATTGAATGTTTTACAATCCTTGCAGTGAAAACTGCAAGGATTTTTTATGAAACAAACCTTCACTAAAGATTGATAGTCTTTTCAATGTTTACTTGCTCCAAAAAGAACTCATCATGAGAAACCACTAACAGCGTGCCCTTATATTGATTTATCGTGTCTGTTGAAATCTCTAAATTCTGGATATCTAGGTTGTTAGTTGGCTCGTCTAAAATGATAAGGTCGGGTGCGGTATTGTTGATCGTGAATGAACAAAGCATCAAACGCATCTTTTCACCGCCACTAAGTGCACCACAAGGCTTATCCCAACATTCGTTTGTAAATAAAAAGCGATTGAGCCTAATCTTTACCTCATGTTCTTGTAAAACCAAATTAAAACTTTGAGCTTGCTCATAAACGGTCAATCGATTGCCTATTAAAGAATAATCTTGATCAATATAAATTGCTTTGGTAGTAATGGTTTCTAATGTTCCTGATGCTGGTTTTAGTTGTCCCAATATGAGTTTGATCAATGTTGTTTTTCCTGAGCCATTTATCCCTTTTATCGCAACTCGCTCTCCACTTTTTATCCGAAAACTCAAATCATTTTTCCAAAGTAACTGATGCTTATATTTAAAGTTAATCGCATTGGCACTAACCAAGACTTTGCCTTGATGCAGCTTAGAATCCATAAAATCCACTTTCATTTTATCCCTGTCAGGGATGTTTAAACGAAGATGATGTAACTCCTCAGTAATGTTGCTGATCTTATCATTATGCACACCTTTCAGTTTGGCTGTACTTCTCTCCGCATTATTTTTAAGAGTATTTATAACAATAGTAGGCAGCCCTGCTTTTTCTTGTTTTTTCTTTCCTTTGGCATCTAGCTTTTGCTGCCTTTCTATCGATTCTCTTTCTGTTTCCTTCGCTTTTCGGAGTGTTTTCTCCTTACTCTTTAGCTTATGGCTTAAAGCTTCCATAGCGATTGCCTTTTGCGCTGTATAAAAATCATAGTTGCCTCCATAACTTACTATGCCGTTTTTGCTTAGCTCGCAAACGCTATTAAGCAGGTTTAGTAAGGTTCTATCATGGCTTACTACAACTAAGGTGTTTTTAGTCGATTTGATATAATCATAAAGCATATTTCTGCTAGAACTATCTAAATGATTGGTGGGCTCATCTAGCAGAACTAACTGAGGCAGATGAATAATAATCCCCGCAAGGAATACTTTGGTTTTTTGACCGCCACTTAGTGTTGCTAGGGGTTGGTTCAAATCTAAATCCGCTAAGTTCCAATAGGCCAAAGCTGTTGCGCAACGTTCCTCAATTGTCCAATCATCGTTTAGTAGTGTTAGATTTTCATCAGTTGCATTGCCATTTAAAATTTCTGTAAGCGCACTTAGTTTATCCGCAATCTGAAGCGCTTGTGCAATGCTATGTTTATTAAATTGGCCAAAGTGTTGAGGAACATAGTACGGATGTGCGTTACTTTTCAATAGACCAGTAGTAGCCTGTAATTGTCCCGCCAAGATTTTTAACAGCGTAGATTTTCCCGTGCCATTATTGCCAATTAATGCAATTTTATCGTGTTTGTTTATGTTGAGATTTATATCACTGAACAATAAATCTCTACTAAGGTGTATGTAGGTAACACCTTGTAGCTGAAGCATAATTTCTTTCTTAAAAATGAATAATTAAGAATCCCTTTGAAACGGGTTCTCTTGATTTTTCGCAAAAAGAAATTAATCCTACATTGATGATGATTTAATGAGAATGCAAAAATAATATTTTTTGCTAATCTTTAAGAATGAGAAGTTTAAATTCAACAGCTTTCTGTTGCACTAGAGCTAGCTCTTCTGTAACTACCTTAGCTTGATTTCTTGTATCTGCCAACTTTTCAAACTCCTCTTCATATTTTGGGTGTTCGGTTTTCATCACCTTATCCCAAAAAGTAAAATACAAACCAAAATTGCTTTTAAAATGAGTATGATGTAAGTTATGATGCGTAGAAGTATTGTGCCACTTAAATATCTTATGACGAACAAACCATTTAGGTAAAAACTCAAAACCAGCGTGCCCAGCAACATTAATCACTAAAGAATACACACCAAAAACCGAAATTACAGAAACGTGATGCGGAATGGTAAACACCAACACCAGCATAATTCCCATCTCAATTACAGCCTCAAAAGGATGAAATGAGTACGCTGCAAATGGAGTTGGATTTATAGATTTATGATGCGTTTTATGAGCAAACTTAAAGAGTGGTTTCCAATGTAACAAACGGTGTGTCCAATAGAAATAAGTATCATGAATAATTATCATGATTAAAAAACTTAGAAAATAATAACCATAACCATATTTGTCTATCGGGCTATATGCCATTGTCAGGCCGTTTTTATTGGCCCAAATTACAAAAGCAATAAAAGCACTTAGAATTAAAAAAGTATAAATGGAGTAGCGTATTTCCAGAAAAACATACTTATTTTGTGGATAGCGCTGTTGAATTTTTGTATACCAAAA
>SEDG01000912.1 GCA_004295885.1 Pedobacter sp.
TTGGCTTATTTGATGAATGTTAAGTTCGATAGAATTCAAGATAAATTTGATGGTCCTTTTGAGAAATTACCTTACGGAGAATTATTAAAAGCAACACCAAAAGCTTTACCTTCTGGTAGTGGATATGTGTTGAGTTCTTATGCAAATGAAAGTTATTTAGCCGTAAATGAATTATTAAAAGGTGGTGCTGAAGTTTATCGCAATGCTGCTGATGGCTCATTTTATGTGCCAGCTTCATCAAAAGCGAAAAGCATTTTAGATAAAGCTGAACACGGTTTCGGGATGAGGATTGTTTCCGGTTCCAAACCAGCAAAAGCGATAAAAATTGCTCCATCAAGAATTGCGCTTTGGGATACTTATGGAGGTTCAATGGATTCAGGATGGATTAGATTTATCATTGAACAATATCATTTTGATGCAACTGTTATTTATGCGCCAGATATCGACAAAGGAAGTCTAAAAGACAAATACGATGTCATTGTTTTTGTTGATGGTTCAATTCCAGCTTACAGCGCAAATCCGATTTCAGCAGGAGGTGGTGGAAGAGGTGGCTTTGGAACACCAGCGTTAGAAACTATCCCAGAAGAATATAGAGCGAGAGTTGGAAGAATGAGTCAAGACAAATCAATTCCACAATTAAAAGCATTCTTGGAAGCCGGAGGTGAAATTGTTGCCATTGGTACTGCTACAAATTTAGCAGCTCATTTAAACTTACCTGTTCGCAATGCGATGGTTGAACTTGTTGGCGGAGTTGAAAAGAGATTGCCAGCAGAAAAATATTATGTTCCTGGAAGCGTGTTAAATGTTGCTGTAGATAAAACGCAACCTGCAAACTGGGGAATGGATAAAACTGCAGATGTTTATTTTGACAACAGCCCTGTATTTAAATTAAGCGCAGATGCGGTTTCAAACGGGAAGATTAAACCTTTAGCTTGGTTTGCCAATGCATCACCGTTACGTAGTGGTTGGGCTTGGGGACAAAGTTATTTGCAAGACGGCGTTGCTGCTTTTGAAGCAGACTATGGCAAAGGAAAATTATTCGCCTTTGG
>SEDG01000913.1 GCA_004295885.1 Pedobacter sp.
GGTTTATTAGCCGTTGCAGTTGGTAGCTTACAAACGTTGCTAGAAAAAGGCGAAAGCGAAGATTGGTTTGCTACTCCATATATAGTTGTTTTAGCGGCAACTTCAGTTTTTGGTTTGTTATTGTTTATTTGGCGAGAGTTAAGTACCGACCATCCGATTGTGAACCTTAAAATTATGAAAAAACGAAGTTTCTCTATCGGAATGTTCACTTCATTTATTTTAGGTTTCGGACTATACGGTTCTGTATTTGTCTTCCCTGTTTTTGCACAAAATCTGTTAGGATTTACGCCTCTACAAACAGGCAAGCTCTTTATCGCTGGAGGAATTTGTACCATTTCTATGATGCCTTTTATTGGTATCATGCTTAAAAAAGGTGTTCCAGCACAGTTTATGGCAACAGGCGGAATGTTCTTATTCTTCGTATTCTGTTGGATGTTGAGTAAATCTACCTTAGCCTCTGGAACTGACGATTTTTTCTGGCCGTTGGTAATTAGGGGCTTTGGAATGGCGCTATTGTTTGTTCCGCTTACTACTTTGGCCATGCAAGATTTATCTGGACCAGAAATTGGCCAAGGCTCTGGATTAAACAACATGAGCAGACAATTAGGAGGTTCATTCGGTATAGCAGCTCTAACCACATTAATTCACCTTCGTGCTGGTGGCCACAGAGCTAATTTATTGACTAATATAAATGACTACAATCCTGCCTTTACGCAAAAACTAAATGGCTTAATTAGCAATTTCATGTCTAGAGGGGCATCGTATTTGGATGCAAAACTAATGGCAATGAAAGCGATAGAAGGTACTGTGATTAAGCAAACTATGTTGCTTACTTACAATGACGCCTATTGGGTAGCTGGACTGGTTATGTTATTTTCAATTCCTTTGCTGTACCTGCAAAAGTTTAAAAAGAATGCAAAAATCGTTACAGATGCCCATTAAATAAAACAGTCCCGCCGTAAACGACGGGACTGTTTTTCCCAAAAAATTAACAATTAGTTACAGATTTCTTCTTACAAGAAAATCCATAGATACTTTTAAAAGAT
>SEDG01000914.1 GCA_004295885.1 Pedobacter sp.
TTGTCATAAATTTCATCGTTCTCAACCATAAAGTCCCATCTATCAACAGAATCATTTTCTAAGAAACGAGTATCACCCGGATCTTCGATATGAACTTTCTGCATCATCTGGTGTACAATTACTTCAAAGTGTTTATCGTTAATTTTCACACCTTGTAAACGGTAAACCTCTTGGATACCATTTACTAAGTATTCTTGTACAGCCGCAGGACCTTTAATAGCTAAAATATCAGCTGGAGAAATTGATCCGTCAGATAATGGCATACCTGCTTTCACAAAATCATTATCCTGTACCAAAATGTGTTTAGACAATGGCACTAGATATTTTTTAACTTCTCCGTCTTTAGATTCGATAGTCATCTCACGATTACCACGTTTAACACCACCTAAAGTGACCACGCCATCAATTTCAGTTACTACAGCTGGATTAGATGGGTTACGTGCTTCGAACAATTCAGTTACACGTGGTAAACCACCCGTAATATCTCTTGTCTTTCCTGTAGCACGAGGTATTTTAACTAAAATCTGACCAGTTTGAACTGCATCTCCTTCATCAATAGCAATGTGAGCTCCTACTGGGATGTTATATCCTCTAATAAGTTCACCTTTTTTATCTACTACTCTGATAGATGGATTTTTAGTTTTATCACGTGTATCGATAATTACTTTCTCACGGTGACCAGTTTGCTCATCTGATTCTTCACGGAAAGTTACGCCTTCAACAATCGCATCAAACTCGATTTTACCCGCAAATTCTGAGATAATAACCGCATTATATGGATCCCATGAACAAATCTTATCGCCTTTAGAGATTTTATCTCCTTCTTTAACGAATAAGAATGCACCATAAGGAATGTTGTTAGTTACAATTACTTTACCAGTACCTGGCTCAGTAATTTTAAACTCACCTGAACGACCCAATACGATTTCAACTACACCATCTTCTGTAGTAGTTGGTACGGTACGTAAGTTTTCAAATTCGATAACACCATCAAATTTAGCGTTGATTTGAGATTCTGCAGCAATGTTTGATGCAGTACCACCCAC
>SEDG01000915.1 GCA_004295885.1 Pedobacter sp.
TAAGAAACCACTGTGCACAAAATAAACGTTTTTACAGATGTCGCCCGGGTAAAGCAAAACTTGTCCTTTATTGATTTCCATTTCTTTTGCCCGTTCTAAAATGGCACTTTCAAATTCTGCTACCTGTTCGCACCGCTGTTTCAGGTGGTTAAAGAAATGTTCAAAATTCATGGTGTATTAATTTAACTTAAGCTGATTGATTGCGATCAGCTATCCGCTTAACTTCATTTGTACATCCTGCATCAATTTTTCCACCTAAATACTGGATCATGGATACCGAAATCTTAAGTAAGCTAGATGAGTTACTAGCCTTGCAACATCAACTGGTTAAACTCTGCCGATCGCTTAACCAACCTTTGCCACCAGAAGAATGGTTAGACAATGCCGATGTGAAAAACTTGTTGAAGATCAGCGACAGCTCACTTTATCGTTTGCGCAAGAACAAGCTCTTGCCAGCCACTCAGATTGCAGGAAAATGGTATTATGCTAAACTTGATATTGCTAAAATTATAGAGAGCTAAACAAGCAGGATGATGATTTTTACCATCCTGCTTTGCATTGGGCTGCTTACTAGACTTCGTAACGAATGTTAATCTCCAGCTCGCCACTTGCCGTAAAACCGTCTCTGCCACCAGAAGTTGCGGTTAAGCTGCTTTTTGGCCAGATGATTTTCCCTTGTTCCTCTTCAGTCGCATTCTCCATTTTGTTCAAGGAAATGGGAAGTCGGTTGGCAATGGCAAAGCCAGTGTTAAAGGCCAACAGCCTTTGTGCCCTTGGGTCTATGGCGCCAAGGTAGCTAAGTTGACTTTCATCAAGGTAGAAGTTTGTTCCTACCCACTGGGTAAAGTTAGCCTCAATTTGTAACGCTTCTTTAGCTAAGTCTTCGTCACTCAATTGGTGAAGTTCACTTTGTAGGGCTTGAAAACCCTCGTTGTTGAATGTAAATTTTTTCATAATTTAATCGTTTAATATTGCGCCAAAATAAACTAGAAACCCGTATGTCGTACCTCTCAGCCGCTTTTATTCAGACGAATGAGACAA
>SEDG01000916.1 GCA_004295885.1 Pedobacter sp.
GGTGGAGAACAAAGCGGATTTATAGCCGAAATAGGTTTTGAGATGTATAATAAAATATTGGATGAAGCTATTCAGGAATTGAAGGATGCTGAGTTTAAAGATTTGTTTAAGGATGAACCTGAACGAGCTTTCGTAAACTTTACCCAAGTTGATACTGATGTTGAGTTGCATATTCCAGATGATTATGTAACAAGTATTACAGAGCGATATAACTTATACACCGAGCTTTCTAAACTGGAAAACGAAACCCAATTAGCGGCTTTCGAGAAAGAATTAAAAGATAGGTTTGGACCAGTTCCTCAACCTGTAAAGGCAATGCTTAAGGTTTTAAGATTACAATGGGTTGGTAAACGTTTAGGCTTTGAAAAGCTAAGCTTCAAAAAGAATATTCTTCGCGGTTATTTCATCAGCGATAAACAATCTAAATTCTTTGATTCTGAAGTGTTCAATAAAATACTAGCCTTTGCACAAATCCATCAACGATTGTGTAATTTAAAAGAAGTAAAAGATAGTTTACGGATTTCTTTCGATAACATTGCAAACGTTGATGAAGCAATAGAAATGTTAGAGTTGATTTTGTAATCGATAGCTAATGGTTAATAGTCGATAGCCATTCTCCCTCAACCATTGTCTATTAACCATCTACACAATTCTCAGATTATGGACCCACAAATGTTAAACGAGCTGGTTACAATGAAAATGCCTTTTGGTAAATACAAGGGGTGGATTATTTCTCGTTTACCAGAAACTTATTTGGTTTGGTTTCATAGCCAGGGTTTTCCACCAGGCAGGCTGGGGCATTTACTGGCAACAATGTACGAGATTAAGTTAAATGGACTCGAGTATTTATTACAAGGGTTGAAAAGCTAGCGATTTGCTATGATTTTAAAATTCGAACCGCTTTTTACTGCTTTTTCCAAATAAATCGTTCTATCTGTCCGAGTAAATTCATAAAAACTTCATATTCCTGCACTTATTTTGGCGCTTGTTAGGTTTTCATACCTAAAACTCAAAAAACAGCCAAAAAATCAGATAATGAAA
>SEDG01000917.1 GCA_004295885.1 Pedobacter sp.
CAAGCTCGTCTTTTAAGAGTTTTTTAACAAATTTTGCAACTATCTCAATTAATCCACTTTTATCCATAACCGTCATTTAAACAATGATAAACTACAAATCTGAAGAGATTTTGAAGTATAGGTTTACACTAAATAAATTCAGTTTTTCTTCAGAAATTGAAGTTATCTTTGTCTTTCAAATCCATATTAATGCGCTCTCCAATCAAACATCCAATCTTTAAAAACAGGTTTGGTACAGTTTTATTAGCTGTTTGCCTACTTTGCCTTACGTCATTAGTCACCAGAATTACCTTATTGGTATTTTCAAGCGCATCGTTCGACTGGTCTCTCCTCAATATTCTTCGTGTTTTTCTAGTTGGATTAATTTTCGATTTAGCAGCAGCATCTTACGCCATTATACCTTTAGTGTTTTACTTATGGCTTTTCCCTGCTAAATGGTTTGGCAAACGATTCAATAAAATAGTCCTACTGGTTTATTTTTTTATCATCATAGCTACACTCATCGCCAACGCCATTTCTGAGTTTATCTTTTGGGAAGAGTTTTCGGTACGTTTCAATTTCATCGCGGTTGACTATTTGGTTTACACCACAGAAGTAATTGGAAATATCCGCCAATCTTACCCAATCAATACTATTCTTGCCATTTTATTTATTGTTTCGGCATTACTTACTTACAGCCTTAGAAATTTAATATGGCAATCTACCACTACTCCAACCAAGTTTAAACAAAGAAGCAAAATTGCTTTGTTGATTCTTTTAGCGCCATTAGCTACTTACTTTTTGGTAAACCATAAATGGAAAACACAAAGTGATAATCAGTATGTAAATGAATTATCTGGTAATGGGATCTATGATTTCGGCTTTGCGTTTTGGCATAATGAACTAGATTACGATACCTTTTATAAAACACTACCTATAAAGGATGCGGTTAGCTTATTTAGAAAAACTTTTATTAAAGATTCGTTGCAGAAAACTGGTAGCTACAGTACAAGAAACATAGTAAGCACGGAGAAGCCAAATCAAATGAATGTGGTGCTAAT
>SEDG01000918.1 GCA_004295885.1 Pedobacter sp.
GGTTATGTACCAGTAGACTATCAAATCGCTATTATTCTGTTTTTGATCCAATTTGTTTGGCAATTTCCACACTTTTGGGCTATTGCTTGGGTGTTGGATGATGATTATAAAAAGGCAGGATTTAGGTTGTTGCCTACCAAAAAGAGAGATAAAACAAGTGCTGTAGTTACTTTCATTAGTACACTTATTTTAATACCAGTGAGCTTATTGCCAACGTTTTTAGGCTTCGGGGGATATTACATAGCTGGAGTATCAATTATTGCAGGAATAGCTTTTAGTTATTTCGCTTACCAAATGATGGTAAAGCTAGATTTACCAAGCGCAAGAAAGGTGATGTTTTGTTCGTTCTTTTACATCCCTTTGGTGCAGTTGGTTTTATTATTTGATTTAATCGTTTAACATTATTTAAATGGAGTTTGCTTTGCAACAACAAGAAATAAAATTTGATGCTAAACCCAAAAAGTTTGTGGTTTGGTTATTCGTCGTTTCATCAACTATTATGTTTGGTGGGTGGACAAGTTACTATATTGTATTTTCTGCCTCTAAAGGTAAGGGTCATGGTTTAATATTACCTGACGCGTTTATTTACAGCACAGTGGTTTTGGTTGCTAGTAGCGTAGCACTTTACTTGGCTTCAAGAGCACTAAGAAATGGAAATAAGACTAATCAGCAATTATTTTTATGGATTACACTGGCGCTGGGTTTAGGGTTTGGCTTTTTGCAATTTCAAGCCTGGACAAGTTTATATCAGAGTGGAGCATTTTTAATAAATAACAATGCAGCTATTTCCTTGATATACATTGTTTCTGGATTTCACTTATTACACATATTTGCGGGGATTTGCTTTATATTAAATAGCTTGGTTGGTTCATACAAGAACATTCCGGCAGACAAAGCGGTTTATCGTCAAGAAATTACTTCTATTTTTTGGCATTTTATAGATATATTATGGATATATCTGTATGTTTTTTTACTTTTGAACAGTTAGATTTTTTAACAAACTATTATACTATTACTAAATGGATTCATTATCGAAATT
>SEDG01000919.1 GCA_004295885.1 Pedobacter sp.
GGTGATGCGCCATTTGCCGCTTATGATGCGAGCAGGGTTGCCATTTGGAAAGAGTACAATAGCTATATTAAAAGCATCGACCCAAATAATTTTTATGTGATTTTGGAGCATTTTGCTGATGCAACTGAAGAAAAAGTTTTGGCAGATGAGGGGATGATGCTTTGGAATAACCTAAACTATAACATGAACGAAGCTACAATGGGCTGGCTTTCTTCATCAGATTTTTCATGGGGATTCTTTAACAAGCACAATTTCGCAAAATCTGAAAACTTGGTTAACTACATAGAGAGTCATGATGAAGAACGTCTGAATTATAAAAACATTAGTTTTGGTAACGCATCTGGCGGATATGCTGTAAAAGACTTAACCACAGCTCTCAAACGTGAAGAAATGGCGGCAGCATTTTTATTCGCCATTCCTGGACCTAAAATGGTTTGGCAATTTGGCGAACTAGGTTATGAGATCAGCATAGACTTTAACGGAAGAACAGGAGATAAACCTATTAAATGGGAATATTTTAATGATAGTCGCCGTAAAGCTTTGTACGATGCCTATGCTAAGTTTATCAAACTAAAAAAGAACAATAGTGTTTTTTCTAGTCCAACTTATACCTATAGCACAACTGGAGGTATTAAATACATTAAACTTACCAATGGTTCAAATACTGTAGTGGTTGTGGGCAATTTTGATGTAATTCCTCAAGTGGCTAGTATAGACTTTGGCACATCAGGAACATGGATCGATGCCAGTGGAGGTGCAAATATTAATTTGGGAAGTGCTACATTTGGGGCAACGCTTGCGCCAGGAGAATATCATATTTACAGTAAGCAGGCCCTAAATTAATTTTATGCCAATTCGATTATCATTACTTGCGGTAATTTTTTCATTTTTCTTTTTAAACGTTAGTGCACAAGACACTACGCAAAAAGTAGTGGTTAATAGATATAACAGTGTTGAACAACAAAAAAAGCCTTATGTAATTTTAATTTCTTTAGATGCTTTTAGGTGGGATCTGGCAGAAAAATATCAAGCTAAAAAC
>SEDG01000200.1 GCA_004295885.1 Pedobacter sp.
CTAGCCAAACTTTTACAGCTAAAGGGAGTGGATGTAAAAGTTTACGAAAGAGATTTAAATAAAGACGGCCGCATACAAGGTTCAACGCTAGATTTACACGCTGAATCTGGACTAGCCGCAATTCGCAAGGCGAATTTATTCAATGAGTTCAAAACGAATTTTCTTCCTGGCGCAGATAAAATGCTTATTGTAGATCATAAAGCAGAAATACATTTTAGCGATCACGATACTACACTCGATGAAGATTTCGACAATGAATACTATCGCCCAGAAATAGATCGCGGCGCATTAAGAAAAATACTGTTAGCATCTTTACATCCCGAAACTGTAGTTTGGGACAGTCAATTTACCTCAATGGAGGCGCAGGGCGGAGGTTGGTTATTACATTTCAAAAACAAGCCTTCTACTTATGCAGATATAGTTGTTGCTGCAGATGGCGCCAATTCTAAAATCCGTCCATACCTTACAGACATTAAACCTTTTTATTCAGGTATATTAATGCTCGAAGGCAATGTTAAACAGGCCGAAAAAGCAACACCCCATATTAATTCTTTAATCGATGGCGGAAAAATAATGGCTTTCGGAAACGAAAAAAACATATTGTTAGGCCAAAAAGGAAACGGCGATTTAGGTTTTTATGCAAGCTTTAGGGCAGATGAAAATTGGGCCAATACAAATGGTTTAGACTACAACAATAAAGCACAAATGTTAGAATGGTTTAAATCCACCTATCCAGAGTGGAGCAATATTTGGCATGAGCTTTTTGAAAATGCAACATTGCCTTTCATTCCCCGCCCAATTTATTGTATGCCCTTAGACCAAACTTGGCAAGCCTTACCAAACTTAACTATGATTGGCGATGCGGCTCATGTTATGCCTCCCTTTGCGGGTGAAGGCGCCAATATGGCAATGCTAGATGCTTTAGAATTAAGTGAATGTCTAACTTCTCCAGAGCATCAAACATTACAAGAAGCCATTTCATTTTACGAAATCAATATGCGCAAAAAAGCAGCCCAAGCCGCCCAAGAATCATTGATAAATGGCGAAAGGATGCACGCAGCAGATGCATTACATAACATGTTAGAAATGTTTAGCGGGCATTAAATAGCTTCCTGTCATCCGATGAATATAGGTATCCAGCAAGGTTTCATCGAAGAATTCCCTGCCATCCGATTGACTATAAGAAAAGATTTTTTTGAAAAGCACATACAGTAAAATTATTAGCGGATAGCCCTGCTGTCCGCTTCAATTTTTTGTCGCGTTTATTTGCAGTCATCCGATAAATATAACCGACAATGCAATATTCATGGGATGACTATCGTCACAACACAAAAAGATTTTCGCTACCATCAGGTTTATTAAACAAAGGGCTCTGCTACTATTTAGGGTTTAATTGCAAATGCAAAAACATTTAACAATCGGATATTAAAGATTTATATTCGTTTGTAAATTGTAATTCCATAAATATCAGACTCTAGATAATTTGCAATTAAAAATGAAAAAAATACCAACACTTTACGAATGGGCGGGTGATATGAAAACCTTCGAAACTCTATTCACCAAATTTTATAACAAGGTTTTAAAGGATGACTTATTAGGCGAGGTATTTAAGAACATGTCAGCCGACCATATCAAGCAAGTATCACACTTTGTTGCAGAGGTTTTTGGTGGAGAAAAACTTTATACGACCGAAGACAAAGGCAGCCATTCCATAATGATTGGAAAACACATCGGTAAAATGCTCACCGAAGAAAAACGACAACGCTGGGTTCAGTTGCTACTTCAAACAGCAGATGAGGTTGGTTTAAAAAGTGACCCAGAATTTCGCTCAGCCTTTATAGGATACATTGAATGGGGAACAAGGCTTGCCGTCATCAACTCTCAACTTACAGAAAATCCAATAACAGAAAGTGAACCCATGCCAAAATGGGGATGGGGAGAAACTGGTGGGCCTTACAATCCAGATGAGAATTGAGTTGAAAAACATTGAATAGATATATTTTTTTTAATTACTAGAATTTAGTCCCATAGTATTGATACCATAAACTAAATCATATGGCTACAAAAAACAAAACAGCAGAAACCGAAGTCAGCGTTGATGACTTTATCAACTCATTTGTAGACAAAGAAGCAAAGAGACAAGATAGCTTTCGCCTCATCGAATTGATGCAAGAATGGTCTGGTTTCGAACCTAAAATGTGGGGACCAACAATTATAGGTTTTGGATCTTATCATTACAAATATGCCAGTGGCTATGAAGGAGATGCTCCCTTGATTGGCTTTTCACCTCGAAAGGCTGAGTTTTCTCTTTATGTTTCGGCTCAAGGAAATGAAGATGAAGATATTCTTGACCATTTAGGTAAATTTAAAATGGCAAAAGCCTGTATTTATTTCAAAAAATTGGCCGACCTTAATCTTGATGTTTTAGAGAAACTGTGTAAATCTACTATCAAATACATCAATGAAAATCATGAATGCCCTTGTAGAAATTAAGTACATTAAAGCAAACCGTTATACCGAAAACTAAAAGGCTCGAATTAAACAAACACCATGGGACTATTTGACTTCTTTAAACGTAAAGACAAAGGCGAACCAGAAAAACCACTAGTTAAACCAAATAACCTAGGGGAATTTAATTTACAACTAGCAGACTTTAGTGAAAAAATTCACAGGTCGGAAGTTCTTGCGGATGCTTGGATAAATCCAAACTTTGACCCTGAGTTTGAAGCTGCTATTGCTCATCTAAGAACAGGGACACCAATGAAAAAAGGTGATATTATTGAGCTCAAAACTTATATTATAAATATTTTGCTTTGGGAGCATAAGGTCGAATTAACATTTGACTTAGACAATGCTTCAAAAAATATAAATGAATTTGTACAAAAAATAAACAAGCAACTTAATTGGATAATAAAGAGTAAAAGTTTAATAGACGAAGCAATCATTTCTAAGTTACTTCAATTGAAAAATGATAGCTGGTTAGACGAAGACCAACAACCTGTAACTAAAGAAGATTTTATAAAATCGATGCAACTCATTTCAATTGACTTTGCTTCAAACGCAGCTTTCGATTTGTATTTTGATGATGGTGATTTATTTTACGGACATACCATTATCGTTAATGTAAATTCGAAACGTGAAATCAAGAATGCATCTATAGCGGGCTAGAGTAACACATCTCTAACCTACTGGTTTGCACAAAATGACTTGCTAACTTCTATTATAGAATTTTCAATCTGCAAGCCTTACTTTTAAACAAAACATTTACCATGAAAAAATTATTCGCCCTTACTTTCCTTTTAGCAAGCACCCTAGCTGCTCAAAGCCAAAACTTAAAAAACACTTCGTATCAAAACCAATCTGGCGAAAAGGTATTACGTTTTGAATGTATGCTCCCAATTAGCATAACAGAAGCTTGGAAACTTTTCACAACTGATGAAAAGCTAAAAAAGTGGATAGCTCCTTTGGCACATATAGAATTAAAATCAGGCGGGTACATTTTAACTAACTACGATAAATCAAAAAGCCTTTCGGATAGTAGTTCTATTAAATTACCCATTACCAGTTTTATCGACAATGAGCTATTGGTATTAAAAGTTATATTAAATGATAATTTTGTAAAAGCAGTAAGAGATAGCGACAAGAATCTTCAAGAGGTTATCCAATTTATAAAGGTTGGCGATAAACAAACCAAAATAGTTTCGTCTATGATAGGTTGGGGAACTGGACCCGATTGGGATAAAACCTATACCTTCTTTGTAAAAGGTAACGAATGGACATACAAAGAGCTTATCAAAAATTATAAAAATTAACCAAATGAAGAAGACAATATTAACAACCTTGGCATTTGCTGCAACCTTCTGTCTTGGTTTCGCTTTTAAAACAATCATAACAACTAACAATCCTCATAAAATGAAAAAAGTAACAGGTATCGGGGGCATTTTTTTCAAATGCAAAGACCCAAAAGCAATGACAGAGTGGTATCAAAAACACCTTGGTTTAGAAACAAACCCTTATGGTGCAACATTCGAATGGTACGAAGGTCCAGACAGCACCAAAAAAGCGCAAACGCAATGGACACCGTTTAAAGAGTCCACCAAATACTTTGAGCCATCTACCAAAGAGTTCATGATTAATTACAGGGTAGAAAATTTAGAAGCATTGGTAGAAGAATTAAAAAAAGAAGGTGTTACCATTATAGACAAAGTTGAAACTTACGATTACGGAAAATTTGTACATATACTTGATGCCGAAGGCAACAAAGTTGAATTGTGGGAACCTAAAGATTAAGATGCAAAATAATTTCTTCTCGCAGATTTATGGAAATATCCCAGACTCTAAATATTAATCTAAGTAATCCCTTAAATCTGCGGGAAACCTATAAACAAAAAATGGACATCGAAACCCACCATATTAATAACATTAAAATCGCTGAAGTGATTGCAGAAGATATCATTTTAAATTCTGCAGAAGATGGGCTAGACCTATTGGGAAATCTTTATTATCAAGACTTCGATAAAATAATTATTTACGAGAAAAATATCACTCCTGATTTTTTCGATTTAAAAACAGGAATTGCAGGAGAAATCCTACAAAAGTTCTCTAACTACCGTGTTCAATTAGCCATTATTGGCGATTTTGAAAAGTTCGAAAGCAAAAGTATAAAGGATTTTATTTTTGAAAGCAATAAGTCGAAGCATATTAACTTTGTAAATACTTTAGCTAATGCTTTGAATAAATTAACCTCCTAATATTAAGACCAGTTACTATGTGCCGGTACGCAATGTCCGCTTACAAACCTCATTACGCTTGTTTTAATTGTCGCAAGACTTTTAAAAGGAAATTGATGGCGGATATTCAAAGAGGCGAAGGCACAAAAAATGAAGCCAAGTGCCCGGAGTGCGGGGAGTTAACAGCGAGCATGGGATTAGATTTTGAATCGCTCAAAAAGACCGATTTGAAAAAATGGGCCCATTTAAAAAGTTTATATTCAGTTGGCATTACTTTTCATTCTTGCGGTTGCACAGGTCCTGGTTATATCCCTAACACTACAGAAAAACTAATTGCTTATTTCGAAGA
>SEDG01000920.1 GCA_004295885.1 Pedobacter sp.
ATATTGGTCTTATTAAACGTTAAGTTAACATTTATCCATTATAAAAATAGAAATAACAAATGGTGCTTTTTAGAATATTTTGTTAATTAGTTAGCGGATATTAACAAAAAGATGTGCTATAAGATTTGAAAAGCAGGTTCACTGCCAACTATCAGCAAAAACTGCTAATCAACATAGAACATTGCCTGCCTGCGGTAGGCAGGCTTCGAAAGATGAAGAATCGATCCTCGCAATGACGAATTGTTTTTTAATTTTATAAATAATACCAACTACCTCTTCCAAGTGAGCACCTGCACTTTAGTGGGTAACGCATTTGCCTTTCCTTCTCCATCAACCTGCTCCACTTTCTGAACAAATAGGTCTAACCTTTTTTTTGAAATCCATAATTCAGTGTCAAAAGTTGGCTCCCACTCTCCTACACTCATCTCAGTCAGATCTTTGCACTCCCAATTCGGCTTTGTAATGTCGTTGCCAATGGCGATGGAAACCTTATTTCCTCTTTCTACATCCCTAAAAATAAGGGCACATGAGATTATATTTTTGGCCGACCAGCTAATCAACTGCGGTCTGGATATTGGGATTTTTTTAGTTCCACCACCACTTAAGCTAAAGGGGGTTTTTCTGAAGTTTAACTTATTTACACCCCAATTTTTACCAGTTTTATATACAATGTGATATTGTGGCACTTTATCATCAGCATCTCTCCAATAAGTTGCGATAAATGGATTTCCATTTTCATCGGCAAACATTGAGGTTTGATTAATCAGCTCGCTTTTTTGAGGGATTTTTAACGCATATTCTGCATTCGAGGCATTAATGGGCAACTGATATTTTGTGCCATCAGATTTTTGCCAAGTTAAACCCCCATCGCAAGACTTTGCATAACACAAATCATGGTTACTGGCCACATCAGGGCTTCCCCGCCAAACCCATGATAAATGGATAGCTCCCTTAGCATCAATTGCGGTTTGTACATACGCATTTCTTTTACCCTGACCATCAATTAAATTATCCTGAATTCTTGTCCACGCTTTTGTA
>SEDG01000921.1 GCA_004295885.1 Pedobacter sp.
CAGAAGGGTTGAATATCATTTTAGGCAAACCAGTTCATCAAACAGTAAATTATTGTTTAAATAATACTTTCGGTTTTGGTGGCCACACTGCAACAAGTTTGTTTAAAAAGTACTCAGTATAAAGTCTTCGACAAGCTCAGACTGACAGTTAAACTGAAAAAGCCTTACGTTAATTATGTAAGGCTTTTTCTATTTTAGACAATAATATGTCGATTTCAAAAGGTTTTGCTAAAAAGTCATCAGCGCCAGCAAATTCTGCAGAACGTTTCAAATCGTTACTAGCTGAAATTAAAATTACAGGAATATCTTTAGTTAGCTCTTCACTTTTTAATCTCTTGCATAATTCTCTACCGTCAGAACCAGACATCCAAATGTCTAACACATAAATGTCGGGTAAATCATTTTCAAGCGTAAAAATTGTATTTCCGTTTAAGGTTGCGTTTACTTGGTATCCTTCCATTTCTAGCATCATGCTAACGGCATCTAAAATTCCTGAGTCGTCATCCGCTAGTGTTATTCTTTTTGCCTTATTCATTTTGCTTTGATTTTAAAATCAAGCCGTTGCTAGAGACTTTTTTCTAATAGTTAATATTCGTTTGATTTCTGCAAAGGAATAGAGAAACAGAATTTAGAACCCTTTCCTTCGGTGCTGCTAACCCATATCCTTCCACCTTCCCGTTTTATAATTTCTGATGAGATGTAAAGGCCTAATCCAAGACCAGGAAAAGTATGTCGCATATTTCCACTTACTCGGTAAAACTGCTCAAAAACTTTATTCAATTTTTCTTCGGCAATGCCAATTCCAAAATCTTCTACGCAAACCACTACATCGTTATTTTCTATAGTAGTATGAACAATCACCTGTTTTGCATCTGGAGAATATTTGATGGCATTGGTAATCAAGTTGGTAACCACTTGGCTCATCCTTTCTTTATCGGTAAAAACTAATCCTACTTGTTTTAAATCAGCCACAATTTGATGGTTTTCAGTAGTTCTTTGTAAATCTTCAATCACAAATTCTACCATTTCATTGAAGT
>SEDG01000201.1 GCA_004295885.1 Pedobacter sp.
TTGTTATGCTCTTCTTTATCTTTTAAACTTTCATTTAATTGAGAAAGTAAAATATTTGAAATTTCAGTTCCGTTTTTTCCTTGATTATAATGTCCAAAAAATTCTTCATACACTTCGGCAGATGTGTCATTGTCTAAAATTCCTGTACTCCAAGTTCCCATAGTTTTCTAAATATTTTCGTTTAACGGTGTGGTCGGTATAAAATTGCCCATAACGGTTTAGGGCTTGGCGTTGTAGGGGAAATCAGGGAACGTCAGCCCAACCTTGCACTAAAGATAAATTGAAAAACTAAACTTGAGCCTTTATTCTTCAGCCCCTATAACGCCAAACCCCTGTTAGCGGCAGTTATGTTCTCGGTCAATGTACTGAAAATGCAATTGTCTTACTAAAGTCTTTGTTGGCTAAGTCGTCTTTTGTAATCCAAAAATAAAAACAGTCAAGGTCAACACCCATATACATTTTCAAGTCTGCGTTACTGTCTAACTGCAATAGCAAAAGCCATTTGTCCCTTATTTCCTTTTTCTGATTTTCTGTAAAAATTTTTAGTTGTGTCAGTTCTTTGTCGCCGTTTGAAATACACTCACAAATCAGTTCAAACCTGTCGTCCGAATTATGTGGGTAGCCAAACATCTTGTTCGTTGTCTCTTTTGAATTGTCGGGCTGAACGAACGCCCAATAAACCCACCTATTTTTATCATCTTCTTTAAAAACATCTAAAACATATTCTGTTTCTCCACTTGGCAATGATTGTTCAGTCTCAACAGAAATTACATTCCCTGTTCCGTAAATAATTTCATTGTCGTTCCAATTGTCAGGTCGTGTTTTTCGCTCAAGGTCGGCAGTTGTGTCAGAGAACAATACTTTGTGAGGCGAAGAAGCATAATCGTCATTGTCTGAACTGTAGAAAAATGATAAAAGTCCACCTTGCGGAAGCAAATTGTGAATGTCAGAACTTGGTAATTCTGTCAAATTGATTTGAGCTAAAAAACTTAATGGAAGATTGTCAAAGGTTGCCCAACTTGTTTTTTGGGGCAGGTCGGGAAAACCGCCCAATTTGGACTTGCCAATAGAAATTTCATCGTCTTTGGAAAGCTGATATTTTATTCTGATGCAAGGTTTAAGCTTGTTACTAAATGCTTTCCAATAGTCGGCAAGTCCGTTGTCACTAAAATATTGTTTTATGTCTTGTTGTGTTTGTCGCATAAGTAATGGTCGTGATAATTGCCGCTAACTCGTAAATATGCGCAACTGCTAATTGTAAAATGTGCCCTTGCTATATTTAAAGCGCTGTTTTTTAATTTTCTATAGTTTCGTTTTTAACCGTGTATAAGCGTTTATACACGGTTGTAAATTTTGTTTTAAAATTACTCATCCAAAAATACAGCTCTTAAAAAAGCTGGCATAGTACAAAACCGACATATATTAATGCCGTATTGTATTTTAAAAAACAAAATACCAAACAATGCCGGTAATAATTAATAGCCAGGCTATAATGCTGGCATAAACCACTAAAAATTTTTCGGCCATATTTTTGGTGTAAAATTCTTAAAAATACGGTTGGTTTTATTTCGAGTACCCACTGCCAACGCAGTATAGCGCCAACCAGCAACAGCAAGCCTACCGCTACCAATACCAATCCAAAACCGTTGGGGTTAGCCTGAAAATAGGCTCTAATTTTCTCTATATATTCATCCATTTTTTGGTGGTGTGTAAGATTTGGTTTTTAAAAAAAATCAATACGTTTAAATGTTTTATTCTTTCTTAAAAAGATAACCTTGTATGGTTAATCCCTGTGGTGTTACAATAGCTTCGTATTCCTTTTTACGGGGTATTTTTTTATAAGTGCCATCGGCTTGCTTTTGTACTATTTCGCCACAATTATCGCAACTGGTTTCTGTAAGGTTGATTATGATATGCTGATTATTTTGAGTGCTAACTGTACCGCTATAGTTATAAAAACCTCCATCAGAGGCAGAAAAAATGGTGTCTTTACCTGTTATCGAAACCGGGCTTTGTTGCAGTGATGCGCTATCGCTTTTTAGGGTTAGGGTAGATTGATGAAACCATTTTGCTTCGGGGTTTTCTGGGCTGGTGTAAGGCACTTTTTGCCCTTTGGTGTTGGTGGTATAAATTTCTTCCAAACCGATATAGGTTCCGTTCACAGTAGCCGGATGTTTGCAACCGATAAAAAAGGGTAGGATATACATCAAAAAATGAGATTTCAGTTTCATTAGGGAAATGCGTTTTTAGTTTTAATTACTTAAATACAGAAGGCTTTGCTTTGTACCATCGGTATTAATTACAATATAATATCGGAAAACTATTTTTGGAACGGTATTGGGGTCTAACCTTTTGGGCACAAAGCGATAGATCATCATATCTTCATCAATCCATCTTTCAAAACCGTAAGGGTAGTTTTTATCTTCTTCCATTTTATAATCGTAGGTGCGATATTTTGGGGCAAATGATAAATCTTTCTTAGCTACAAAAATACTATCGTACAATACGATAGAAGTATCTTGGGTTATTAATTTAATCATAGGTTGGCTAGTAAATGTTCCTTTTGTTTTTGCTTCCCATAACATAGAAGTAAGGCCAACATAATTTCCTGGTTTCACATCTTTTTTTGTAATAAACTCTGGTCTGTAGTTATCCCACGATGTTGGTTCGGATACGGTAAAGGTATTATTGCAAGCTATAGAGAGAGTGCTTGTTATCATAAAGCAGATATATAATTTCATTTTCATTTCAGGTATCATTTGTTTGCAGGTTTATCGTATCAGTTTTATAAAGGCGTCTCTGGCGTAGGTTATCGTGCCTTTTAAATAAATAATCGCCTCCGTTTTTTGATTTACATCAAATTGAACTAAGCCTGATTGGCAATAGTAAAGCAATGTTTGGTCATTTTTAAACTCAATGTTTGAAATGGGAAGGTTTTTTAATTGCGTTTGCAATACGGTCTTTCCGGTTTTTAAATCTAATTTAAAGAGCAGTCCGCTTTCGGTGTAGCCCCATAAAAATTCGTTTTGTGGACTAATGTATTTGATATACTGACCTTTAAAATCTGTTTTCCATACCAGTTTTCCTGTTTCAGATTTTACAGCATATACCAAACTGGTATCGCTACCTTTGGAAGCAAAAAAAACATTTTCTGATTGGCAGAATATTTTCTCGCCTATATTATATTGATCTTTAGGTAAGTCAAATTGCCAAAGTAAATCCAGTTTATCCGGGCTTAGGGCAAACAGTTTGGTGTCTTCATCGGCTATGAAAACATTTTTGCCATCTGTTACGGCTTTACCATACATTGCTTTTTTAAATCCCCTTTGGTATAGTGCTTTACCAGTTTTGGCTTCGAAGCTGTAAAAATTGGGCGCACTTTGGGTAAATATCTTATCGTTGAAATACAAAACCGGCAAATGGTTGTACGGATAAGCTACTCTGTAATTCCAGATTAATCCGCCATCTTTTATATCTAGGGCGTATATATTACTGTTTCCGTTTTGTGTGGTGAGGTATAAATTGTTACCTACTATTACCGGGGCCTGATTTTTAATAATGATTTCGTTTTTTATATTGCCCAATCTTGTTTTCCAAAATGGCGCTCCCGTCTGGTTATTTAGCGCATAGATTTCACCGTTAATAAATGGCACGTACACAATTCCGTTATTTATTGTGAGCTTATTACCGCACATTTTTCTATCGGCGTCTGTAGCTTTTGTTCTCCAATTTATTTTTTCTGAAACTAAATTGTAAGAAAACAATTCGCCGTCATAGTCATATATCAGGATGGAATTGGTGTCTAATGGTACTTTTTTAATAGCTGTTACAGGTTTATTAAAAACCATATCATCCATTGTTAAAATTTGATTGTTGGAGTATTTGCTTACTCCGTTTTCTTTTGCAATGGTTGGCGCTTGTGCAAATAATTGGGGCATATTTGCAGTAAATAGTAGAGCGATTAAAAGTGATTTTTTCATTATATTTTTTTGTTATGGACAGCAGTTTATAGAATTGTTGGAGCTTGCATTTTGGGGCTTTGCGTTCGGACGGGAAATAGAACACAAAAGCCGATATTATTACTAATGTTTAATCCGAGCTGTCGGATGAAAAACTACTGTTGACCCCGATATCTATCGGGGTTGCAATTAGCCCCTGACGCAAACGGCGAAGCCCTCACCGAAGGTAAACCCTTGTTATGGGCAGTCTTTATTTCTTCGTCAATGTCGAAAAATTTTTAAGTTTTACTTTGTCTTTTTTTTGATTTGGTTCATTGAATAAATAGTCAAGATACTTTGATAAATCTCCATTCCAACCATCAATTGTTGCTCTTTTTTTGTCTAAATAGTTTATATCTGCAAATCTTGTAGAATGATAACCTTTTTCAAATTTTGGTAAGGTTCCGATTATTTTGAAATTCTCTTGAATAAAATTGAAGAAAAGTTGTCTTTCAGTTTTCCTTTTATATTCAAAAGCTAAACAACTAATTCCAGCGACTTTATATTTGGTTTGGGTTATAGTGTCTTGACTTTCATACCAACTACAATCTAAAAATGCAGTGTTTCTAAAATCTTCAAATGTCGGTGAACTTATCTTTTTTATATGGGTAAACGCAAGACTAATGCTTCCATAATTTTCATAGAATTCGCAGTTTATTAGAGCAAATCCTCCATACGTTTTGTCAGGAAATTGAAATGTTAAGCAATTTCCGTTTACAAGTTCACTTTCAACAACAGCTGGCGGTTTCTGTCTTGTTTTGGGTTTTGCTTTTGGTATACTTATTTTCTTAAGGAATTTACTCAATTCTCTTTGTCTTGACTTTAACATTATTTCGTCTACACCAAGTTCTTTCCATAAGTTTAGGTCATCTTCACTTTCAATTATTTTCTGAACGTTTTGAAAAAGCTCTTTATTTATGTCAGAAATTTCCCATTGAGCAAAAGCAAGTGCAAATAATATATTGTTATGCTCTTCTTTATCTTTTAAACTTTCATTTAATTGAGAAAGTAAAATATTTGAAATTTCAGTTCCGTTTTTTCCTTGATTATAATGTCCAAAAAATTCTTCATA
>SEDG01000011.1 GCA_004295885.1 Pedobacter sp.
ATTTTAGGATGTTCTCGAGTAATCCATTTCATTGTAAGAAGTTTTGTCACGAAGTTAATAATTGTTTGCAAATGGTTTAACGTCAGGCGTCTTTCATTTGAACGATAAACGATGGACGAAAAACGGACAACGAACAACGAATCAAATAGGCATAAAAAAACCCTAGCTTTCACTAAGGTTTTTTTGAATTTCTTATATCTTATTTAACGCTCTGTTCTCTTGGCCAAATGTTATCGGCAACATTAGCATCAGGAAAACGCCCATTCGGATCGAAAGTTATTTTTTTGATTTTGCGCTCGCCAAAATCCATCACTGCATTGAAAGTACGGTTACCATTAAACCAAACAGAGGCAGGCCAAGTTACTACTGCAGTAGTTGCATCAATCATTTTAGCATTTGCTACTGCTTTAAGCGCCGGACCAGCTGCCTCAAACTCTACCTTTAATACCACGGGTGATGGCATTTGACCAGCTTCATGTACCGTTACCGTAGTTTTACCTTTTACCGTTTTAACATCTTGTATAGAGCCTTCTACGGTTTCTGTAGTAAACAACCAATAATACCAGAACCATTCTAAATCTTGGTTCAATTCGTTGTTCATGAAAAACATGTAATCCCATGGTGATGGATGTTTAAACGACCAAGTCGCTGTGTACTTTTTCATCGCATTAATTACAGCTTCATCACCAACAATGCCACCCAACATAGATAACATCAAAGGTGTTTTGCCATAAGTTTGAAAGCTGTAGCCGCTACCTGCATCATTTGCACTCCACATCATTGGTGCCTCACTTTCGCTACCACTACTTCTACCATAACTTTGTCCAAGCCCATCTAAACTATAAGCTCTTTGCCTAACATCGGCGCCAGATAGGATATTCATGTATTGGTTAAAACCTTCATCCATCCAGCCATAACGCGTTTCGTTATTGCCCACCACCATTGGCCACCATTGGTGTGCTGTTTCATGATCCGCAGCGCCTTGGTTAGAGTTAATTACCATTGGGTACTCCATACCAGCACTCGGCCCATCTTGCATGGTAAACTGAGGAAATGGGTATGGTGCCCACAGTTTCGAATAAAACTCTAATGCATGGCGAGCAATTTGACCAGCTTTTTCAAACGATTTTGCCCTTTCTGGTGCAAAAACCATATGAATAGGAATGGCACCTTTACCGGGAATGGTTGCTCTTGTTGCTTTCCAAATAAAGTTTTCGGCAGTTGCCCAAGCAAAGTCATTCACCTTATCAGCCAAAAAATGCCAAGTTAATTTATCGCCAGGTGCTGTTGATTTACCTGGACCTTTTTCAGATTCGCCTACAATAGTTACTTCATCATCTGAGTTAAGTACCGTAGCTAAACGCTGTTGTGCAGTTGCTGTTAAAACTTCTTTCGGGTTTTGTAATACACCAGTTCCACTTACAATCCATCCCCCTGGTACAGTAAGATAAACATCAAATTTACCAAAGTTGTTATAAAACTCAGATGGACCTAAATACGGACTAGTTTCCCAACCACGTAAGTCATCATATTTTGCTAAACGAGGATACCATTGTGTTGGCTGAAAAAGTTTATCATCAAATCGTTGCGTCATTCTGTGTCCTCTTCCAATTGTTCCTCCTGGAAGTTTGGTATGCCAAGCAATTTCAACTTCTACTGTTGCACCTGCTTTAATGGGCTCAATTAAATTGATAGAAGCTACGGTTTGTGTTAAACCAGAAACTGTTAATTTTGATGGCGGCGTGGCAGTACTACGACCAAATGTTGGTGTAGCAGTTAAATCTACAGGCGCACCGGCCACTTTTATGCTTGTTAACACCATTCCATCTGTCGCTTCCGCAGGTACAGATGCGCCACGTTGAGCTTCAGCACGGAAAATATTATGATCTAAACGAAGTACGATGTTTCTTAATTCGTCTTTACTATTGTTATGCACACTAATTTTTTCAGTTCCTGTGATGGTTTGCGTGGCAGGATCAAGACTAGCATTAATGTTGTAATCGGCCTCTAGTTGCCAGTAATTCGGACCAGGTTTACCAGTAAAATCACGTGTTCCTGCTGTAAATGCTTTCCGAATAGAATTCGTCATCGGTACATCTAAGCGGATCGAACGTTTCGAAGTTTCAATACTTTTACGAAGTGGAACGGTTTGTTGAGCTGATGCAACGCTAACGGTTGTCAGTAAAGCGAGAAGGGTAATTCGCATATTCATAAAATGAATGGTTAAATATTGCTAAAAATAGATAGCTAACTTACTAAAAACTTATAAATGAAGGGAAGTGAATATCAATTCTATCCTACTTATTACAATTAAAAAAAAGGATCAATGATAGACGAGATTTTAGAAACTTATAGGAACAAAGTCAACTCCAGCCTGATGTTGGAAGTCGTTTTTGTCAGCTGAAAACCAGCTGATTAAATCAGTTTGAAACTAAGAATAAAAGACTTTATAGCAGTTATAACATTTAAACCGTCTTTTTTCTGTCCACCCTAAAAAAAGCTTAAACAAGGTTGGCCTACTAATTCTTTCTATGGTTGGTTGTTTACAATCAGGACAGACTATCTTTTCACGGGCTTTGCTAGGGGGAGTTGGATCTGGGGACATATCTAGAAAGTTAGGACTGAATATTAAATTTATATACAAAGAAACTATTTTTCTTTTAAAATAAAGTTAATTATTTAAGAAAAATAGAATTTTATATGGATTTTTAACGAATACAAGCTCCAAAATTCGATTCTATGAAGGAAATATAAAATTTATGGGAGTTAAAATAAAAGAATAATAACAATTTGTTAATTAAAACTTAACATTGACCACAAAATTGTATTTACTTTTCAAGCAAAAGACAACTTCAATCGTCTTTTTTAACACAACACATTAGTTTGATAGCTATTCTTTAAAAAATCAGGATGATTGAGGTTAAAATATAAATTTAAATAGAGGATTTTCTAATTGACCACAGCATTATGGAAATCAACTCCCGTTTATTTCGAAATGATAGTTATCACCGCCCCTTTTTTAAACACACCATGTGGGATAAAATACCCATCATTTTTCTTTCCATTTACTCTTATTTCTTGAAGAGCTCTTCCTGCCCTGGGCTTCTTGATGGTAACTATCTTCCCGTTCGAAGTCCTCCATCTAACCTCATCAAAAAGTGGAACGGTAACCAGATACTCGGGGTCTGTAGCAGAAAAGGGATAAAAACCCAAAGCACTAAATACATACCAAGCAGACATTTCCCCAGCATCGTCCATACCAGACAAAGCCAAGCCATCATTCCCAATACCATAAAGGTTGTTCATGATATAATCTAAAATTTTCTGTGACTTTTCTGGTTTGCCGATAAAGTGATAAGCAAATGGCGCCTCATGATCCGGCTGGTTACCTTGGCAATATTGACCAATCATCGTCTCTACATTTCTTGCAATATAATTCGGGTTCCATGGCACGGTAAATAAGGAGTCGAGCTTAGACTCGAACCCTTTCGCACCACCGTACAATGCAATCAATCCTTTCATGTCATGAGGAGCATAAAATGATACTTGCCAAGCATTAGCCTCCCTATACATATACTCATAATAGGGATATTGCGGGTTAAATGGTGTAATCCAATTTCCATTCGCCAACCTGCCACGCATAAATCTGGTAGTTGGATCAAACATATTCTTATAATTGTTTGATCTTGCCATCAATATCCTGTAATTGGCTGTATCTCCCAATTTTTTGGCAATTTGGGCTACAGAATAATCATCATAGGCATATTCAAGCGTTTTCGAAACTCCAGCTTTTGCCTTGGTCTCCACGTGTGGATTAGCGATATCAGGATCAGAGATATAACCTTTTTTGATGTATTCGGCAATGTGTGGTCTTGCTCCTCCTTCAACGTTGGCATTTTTTAATAAGATTTGATAAGTCCCCTTGATATCAAAATCATCAATTCCCCTCAAATAAGCTCCCGATATAGTAGAAGCGCCATGATCGCCATGAAAAAAAGTGGGTATAAATCCCCTTTTATCGCCTACATCTTTCATCGACTTGATCACATCCAGCGCAACCTTTGGAGAAATAAGGCCTAAAAGCACATCCTTGTTTCTATAAGTGTCCCACAAAGATGGCTCTGTATAATAGGCAAAATCTGCCTTCGCTACTTTTCTGTTCACATCGGTAAACTCACCATTTACATCACTTCTTAATGCAGGCCATAAAAAGGAGCGATATAAACAAGAATAGAGCATTTGCTTTTGTTTGTCTGTGCCCCCTTTCACTTGAACTGTCGACAAGAGATCTTCCCATTTTTGGGTGGCTTCATTTTTTACGGTAACAAACAATTTATTGCCAATTTCTTTCTCAAGGTTTTCTTTTGCATTCGCGATGCTCACAAATGACAAACCTATCTTTAATTCAACTGGGTTATTACTACCGTCTGATAAATGCGCAATAGCGAAACCATCACGTTGACCAGTTTTAGTAATTTCCAATCTTTTAATTCTGGTGTTAATTAAGGCATAAAAGTAGACATTCTCTCCACCTTGAAAACCTTGAATTACATGATCGCCAAGCTTCTCAATTTCCCATGTGGATACCCTACTGTTGGCTTTCCCCATATCAAACAGTATTTGTCTGTCGATATTATTTTTATACTCATATCGATGGTAACCAGCTCTTAAGGTAGAAGTTAGGCTCACATTCACTTGATAATCATCAAGGTAGACCTGATAAAAGCCTGGTGAGGCATGCTCATTTTTGTGAGAGAACTTCGAACCAAACTTATTGCTTGGGTTTGAGATTGGTAGGATGGGAATGTTGCAAAGGTTCCAATGACCTTTGTTGGTATGCGTAAAACCATAGATCATATCATCCTCATATTCGTAACCTGCGCCAGAGCCATATGCTGTCATTGGGCTTAGCTGCACCATTGCATTTGGCAATGAACTTCCCGGAAAGGTAAGCCCAGCCCAAGATCTCCATCCCTTTGGCAGCTCATAGCCAAGTATTTTCGGATCTGTAAGTGGTGCAGTGCCGATGAATGTATTTACATACTTTGTGTAGCTATTCTTTGTCTGCCCTTTGGCAAAGGTTGTAGCCAACATCATGACGAAGAGAGGACTTAAAATTCTTTTAAAATTGGTTTTCATCTATTTAATATTTTTGTTGTTTTCGCCGCCTTTGGCAATCAAACTTAAAGCTTCCCATATTAATTTGGCTACGGTTGTCAAATAATGATTAATTACCAGCAGTAAATAAACTAAATGTGCTTGTGCCTAAAACATCGGTTTATTGAATTAAAAATATGGAGCTAGTTATTAAGGTTTTTGCTAAAATATTCACACTAATAAAAGGTTTTACTAAAAGGTTTTATTAACTTGTAGAAGGAAACCTGGTTTTCAGTTAAAAAGATCATTTGATTATTTAAAAAATAGCCTATATAATAAAAAGTAAAGTCGATAAGAACCTTTGTGGTTTTAATTGCTGAAATAATTAATTAGAAAAAAGAGATGAAAATGGACAACCAACCAAAAACCCTTTCATTAATTCCACTAATTCAACACTCTCAAACTTCGCATCCAGAAAGTACTAAAAGTATACTTTTTGTTGAAGATAATTTTGAACACCCTACGCTGCTAAAAGAAATATTCAAAAAAGAATATATCATCTACGACGCCAAAGATGTAAACACGGCAATGTGTTTAGCAATAGAAAAAAATCCAGACCTTATCATTAGTGATTTGATGATCTCAGAAATGAGTGGGACGGACCTTTGTAAATTAGTTAAACAAACTTTTCAAACAAGCCATATTCCTTTCATATTTCTATCAAACAAAGACACCATAGAGTCAAAACTTGAAGGCTTAAGATCAGGGGTCGATTTTCATTTTGCCAAGCCTGTTAGCGATGAACTTTTGATACTAACCATCAAAAATCTTTTTCTACAACAACAAAAATTAAAAGAACGATATATAGCTAATTACCTTAACGATACTGAACATATCTGTTCGGAAAAGGGTAACGTTTTTGCAAATAAACTTTTAGAAGTAATTGAAAAAAACATCGATAACCAAGATTTGGATGTAGATTTTTTGTGCAACCACCTCTTCATCAGCCGAACAAAATTGTATCAAAAGATTAAAAGCATCTCTAATCAATCAGTAGGAGAATTTGTAAGGACAATTAGGTTAAAAAAAGCTATTCATATCATGACTCATGAAGATGTAACCATCTCTGAGGTTGCTGAACGCATAGGTGTACCTAATATTTCTAATTTTTCAAGATTCTTCAAAAAAAATCAAGGAAAGTCCCCTTTACAATTTATCCAATCGTTAAAAAAGCAAATACCTACAAAAACGTGGTCATACATTGTTATGAATAGTTACTTCTTACACTTCTGTATTTTACTATAAATAGTTCGTTTGTTATGATTTCAAGAGATGTGGTTTTTCGTTATACACTTTCCATAAGAACTCGCCAAACAAAGTATTCGCCCAAGCAAACCAACTCCGTGTAAAGTTCTTGGGGTCATCTTTATGAAAACTCTCATGCATAAATCCCTTTCCTGCGTGGGTACTTTTCAGCATCGCTATGCATTTTTTTATTTCTGCATCACTAACAGAAGTTAAGCCTTGCATGGTGATCGCCATTGGCCATATCATATCTGCACCAACGTGTGGCCCTCCTAGCCCCTCGGCGGCAGTTCCCTTAAAAAAGTAAGGGTTATCGGTAGATAAGATGAATTTCCTTGTGTTCTTATAAATCGGATCATCAACCTTAATAGCGTCTAGATAAGGCAGCGATAATAAACTCGGCACATTGCTATCGTCCATCATGTAAGCACTGCCAAAACCATCAACTTCAAAGGCAAACATTTTCCCGAACTCGGGATGTTCTTTAGTTGCGTATTTCTTAAGTGCCACATCAACCTCCGTTGCTAAAGCCTTTAACTTCCCAGCTAAAACAGTATCATTTTGAAGCGCTACAATCATTTCGGCAGCCTGTTTAAGGCTACTTACGGCGAAAAAGTTAGACGGAATTAGAAAAGGATAAACTGTTGCATCATCACTTGGGCGAAATGCCGAACAAATCAGTCCAACTGGCTTAACAGGGAAACCATAACCATTCATCGGTAATGAATCTGTAGGTTGTGTTGTTTGGCGTTGAAAGCGATATGGCCCTTTACTTGTTTTACGTTGTTGTTCTGTAAATGTTTGAAGAGTTGCTTCAATTGCCTTTTTCCAGTTATCATCAAACGGCGCCTTATCCCCTGTTTTCTTCCAGTAGTTATAAGCTAAACGAATTGGATAACACAATGAATCAATTTCCCACTTTCGTTCATGAACGCCTGGTTTCATTGCGGTCCTATCACTTTTCCATTCCCCAACCTTGTTTGGATCATTATAAAAGGCATTGGCATAGGGATCTTTCAAGATATATTGGATCTGTCGATTGATCACACCCGCAATCAGGTCCTTGATCTTTTGCTCCTCGTTAACGAACTGTAAGTAAGGCCAAACCTGTGCCGAGCTATCACGCATCCACATTGCGTCGATATCTCCTGTAATTACATAAGTATCTGGCTTGCCGTTTTGTAGGCGGTAAGTTACCGTGGTATCTAAGGTGTTGGGAAAGCAATTTTCAAATAACCAACCCAATTCCTTATCGGCAACATTTGCCTTAAAGGTTTCAATGGCTTTGTCAACTGCCACGCTTCTGAAATGGCGCTTCGCCGCCTCAACCCTAACTACGGGAAACTCTGGTGGTGCAGCAAACGACCATTTCGAGGCTAACATTCCAGCCCCAAGCAGTCCTGTATTTTGTATAAATGTTCTTCTTTTCATATTGAATTTGGTTGGCTATTTGATAAATATCCAAATTTTCTTCTTTTAACCGAAAACTAAATTTCAGCCGCTTGTTGAATTTTTTAAAAAAGCAGGGGCTTTAACGACCCCTGCTTGCTTCTAATTATTAATTGTATCCTGGGTTTTGCGCTAAATTTACGTTAAGTGTTCTTTGTACTTGCGGGATTGGGAATAGGTTTCTAAAAGACGCGGAAGGAACATGATCCCACCACGAGGCAGTGGTAAATTTACCAAAGCGAATCAGATCATCTCTTCTGAATCCCTCGAAAATGAACTCGCGTCCCCTCTCTGCTAGCAATTCATCGTAGGTAAGTGTTGCTGCAGTGTATGGCACAAAATCTGCTGGAGCAAAAGCTCGTTGTTTACAAGTATTGATCAAGGTTAATGCCTCTGCATTAGCTACTCCTCCATTCTTACGCATAAGGGCTTCTGCTTTTGCAAAATAAATCCAAGTTAACCTGTAAATGTTCCAGTCAGTATTATTATAGTTTGGATCTATCGGAACCGGTACACCATTAACGATTCCTGGCACTGAGTTTCCAAGCTTGTATTTATTAAAACGAACACCACTATTTTCTTCACCTTCACTCATATTAGAAACCGTAGACCCAATTTTGTTTTTGCGAATATTATCTACAAATACTACTTGTGAGCCACTATACTCATTACCACCACTTGCAATGTTTGGCTGGCCATTATCAAACCTCACCATAGGTCCTTCTAACAACCATCCTCTTTTTCTTAAATCGCTATCGCTATAGGTTGTAAAAACGCCTGGAATAACAACAACACCATCATTACCATTACGTGTACCACCATAAATTGGCCCCTGTTGAAAGTGGTAGAATTCGCCTGTCCATGATGGCTCAAAAACAGCTTGTCTATATTCGTAAGCGATCGAGAATATTGCTTCCTTGGATAAATCATTGGTGCTTTTAAATTGATCAAATATATTTGGATCTAAGGCCATTGCGCCATTTTGTCCACCAGCTGCGCCTGAAATTAATTTATCTGCTGCTGCGATACAGTCGTCCCAACGAGCTGTACCTGTCCATACTTCTGCATTTAAGTATAACTCAACAAGCATGGCATAACCACCTGCCTGACTCATTCTTCCTGTCATTGCTTTAGAATGTAATGGCGCTTTTGCAATGTTATCTTTAATCTCTTTTTCAATAAAATTGAAAACGTCTTTTCTAGGCATCGTTGCAGGTTTAGCGGGAGTGCCCACTTTGGTAACCACTGGAATATTGCCAAAAAGATCCATCAGTTTTAAGTAGTGAAATGCCCTAAGCAGTTTCAGCTCTGCGATATAGGCATCTTTCTCTACTTGGGTAATTCCCATTTTGGAAATATCTCTTTTTTCCAAGTTTTCAATCGGGTCGTTACACAATCCCATTCCCCAATACATTAATGACCATGCATTGTTCAAAGGTCCATCATCACTTAACCAAGAATGATAATGTAGGCGTTTCCATTTACCACCATCTTCACCGTGTTTACCTTTTGTTGGCCAAGCCAATTGATCGGCAGAAAGTTCAGAAGGGCGCCACCATCCATCCTGCCCTGATGGCGTTACCCAGGCATTGGCATGCGTGTAAGGCCTAAGTACAGCTGAAAGCACTTCGTTTTTGTTATTATAAAAGTTATCAGATATTAACTGATCATATACATTTTCGTCTAGTTTGGTGCAACTATTCATCAATAACAGTGGTGCAGCAACTAAGCAAGTGAGAATTATTTTATTATTTGTTTTCATCATCTTAATTATTAAAAGCCAAAATTAACACCGAACAAAAATTGTCTTGTACTAGGGTAAGGACTTCTTGAATCGATACCTGGGCCTAAACCAGTATCAGCAACAAAATCTGGGTCGTTACCAGTATATCCTGTAATTGTCCATAAATTCTGACCAGTTACATATGCTCTCAGGTTTCTAACTCCTTTCAGTTTGAAGGTATAACCTAAAGTGACCTCATCCACTTTCAAGAAACTTCCCCTTTCTATATAATAATCAGAGTACATGTAAGTATCCTTAATGGCGGCATATTTGGTAAATGTGCTATTTAACAAGTTGGTTCCCGCACCGTTTTTATTTCCGTAGGAGATGGCCATGGTATTAAGAATATCGTAATCTAGTTTACTTCTTAGAAACACTCTTAAATCGAAAGCTTTATACCTGAAGTTGTTCGTTAGCGACAAGTAATATTTGGGAATTGCATTACCAATAACAGCTAGATCTGTTTGATCTCTAAACGTTGAGGTGTTGATTTGAGCATTTGAAACCACTTCGTTATTTCTGTTATAGAATGTCCATTTCCCATCCGGAGTAAATCCCGCAAATCGCTTACCCCAAAACTCACCCAGATCTCTTCCTTCGTAAGTACGAATTGCATCGCCCAGTGCACCAAAGCCACCAATGCCACCAAAAGTTTTTAAATCTCTTTTGTACTCATCGTTAGAGTAGCGATCAAGTCTATTTCTAGTTGTACTACCTGTAAAATCGATATCCCAAGTGAAGTTTTCATTCTTCACTGCCAAGTATCCTAAAGTAATCTCAATACCTCTGGCAGAAATTGTACCCACGTTTGTATTAATAGAACTTACAATAAAGGGAGGCTGAGGAGACGTGTAAGTATCTAACAGATCTTTTGTTACCCGATTGTACAACTCAATTGAACCCGATAATTTATTATCGAGCACTGTAAAGTCTATACCAAAATTGGTTTCTTGCTTTCGCTCCCATCTGATATTTGGATTCGGATTTCTATTTGGTCCGTAAGTTTGTAAATACTCCCCAGTTGGGAATAAATAAATACCACCACCGCCTAATGTAACAAGGGATGCATAATTAGCAAAACCAGAGTTACCAGTTTCACCATAACCCAGTCTTAACTTTAAATTATTGACCCATCTCACATCTTTCATGAAATTCTCTTGCGTAACATTCCATGCACCAGAAACACCTGGAAACGTTGCCCACTTATTATTGGCACCAAATCTTGATGAACCTTCTCTCCTAATGGTAGCGGTTAAGATGTATTTATCATCGTAGGAATAAAAACCCCTTGCAAAACCTGCAATTAAGGTATTATCATTTTTATTACTACCAATACCTATTCTGTTTACCACAACTGGTACACTGCCCATGTTGTTGTCTTCAAATAAATCGTTTACATAACCACGGTTGTTGGCATTAAAACCTTCATTAACTTCATAACGGTACATGTAGCCTGCAAGACCAGAGACTTTGTGTTTTCCAAAAGACTTAGAATAATCCAATGTTGGCTCTACGTTAAAATTCTGACTTAGACCCGTGGCTCTAGCCGCATAACCGCCACCAGGAGCGTTTGAATCTTCTAAAGAGTTCTGACTGTTTTTGTCTCTGTATTCGCTAGAAATAGTCCAATCACGCTGATGGGCTGCAAAAACAGAACCTGTTAATCCAGGTATAATTTCCAAAGTTAACTTACCATCAACCGAAGAGGTTTGTTGTTGCAACCTATTTTTTTCTAAAGAAAGGCGAGCAATCTCATTGGTAATGGTACGCGTAAATAATGGCGAACCATCAGGTTTAAAATAAGATTCTGTTGGATTCTTAGTTAGTACGTTTTCCCAGCCGCCACCGCCTAAGCGGTTTGCATTATTAAAATTAGCTGCTACGTTAAATTGAGCGGTAAGCCTGTCTTTTAATCCACGTTGTGTTAAACTTAAACGCAAACCGTATTCTCTTCTGGAATTTTCTTTGGCAAAACCCTGAATGTCTCTATAGTTTCCACTTACCCTATAATTAGCAGTTTGTGAACCACCAGAAACCGCTAAATTGTGATTATGAGATAAGTTATCATCATTAATTAGATCATAGAAATAATTAAAATCACCTCCTAAATCGGGAATAACATATTCTCCACTTTTTATTCTTTCTCTTAATTGGGTTGCGTTCATAAAGTCGGGTCTTTTAACCAAACGCTCGGTACGCACATAAGAATTATAATCGAACCTAGATGGGCCAACTTTACCTTTTTTAGTAGTGATGATGATTACACCAGCATTGGCTCTTGTACCATAAATGGCGGCTGCAGACCCATCTTTTAAGATGCTGAACGATTCAATGTCATCTTGTTGAAGAAGATCTAGGTTGCCGCCAGGAATACCATCAATAATAATTAGTGGATTGCGAGCCTGAGATAGATGTAACACCACGCAATTGGATGCTTACACCTGAGTTAGGGTTCGTGCCTCCTGTTCTGGTTACTTGTAAACCCGCCACTTTACCGATAAGTAAATCCATCGGATTTCGAGAACCACTTTGCCTAAAACCAGAAGAATCAACCTTTGTAACCGCAGAAGAAATTTGGTCTTTGTTTAATGACCCATAACCAATTACCACAACTTGATTTAAATTGGTAGAATCGCTAAGCAGTTTAATAGATAGTGTGGTGTTGTTACCCACTTTAACGTTTTGGGTTTTAAAACCAATAAAAGTAAACTGAAGCACGTCATCATCGCTATTGGTTTCGATGCTAAACTTTCCATTAGCGTCGGTAACCGTAGTTTTGCCTGTTGCTAAATTTTTAACACCAACGCCAGCGGTGGGCGTGTTGGTATCATCAATCACGATTCCAGTAACCGTTTTGCGAATTTGTTCTCGCTCCAATAATCTTTCAATTTTCAAAGTTCCTGTGATTAATTGACCATCAGAATGCATTGAAAACACAGAGGTACTGAGCAAAATACTCGCACAGAGCCCCGTAATTTTGAGTAAATTAGTTTTCATTAGCCGTTTTTGTTTAATATTTAGTTTAGGTTTTGTATTCAGCTTATAAGATTTTGGTAAGAGCGAGTGTTGGGAATGGGTAATCTCTACCTGACGGAGTGAAAAATCGAGGTCTCAAACAATTCACATAGGCAAGATTTAGGATGAGGAGCAGCCATCGCATTTAGATTTAAACTATTCATACTTTTTTTGGTTAGAAATTAGTAAAACGTTTTACCAACTGACACAAATAACATCAATTAAGCAGAGATATCGGTTTACAAATCGTCCATATTTTTTAACAATACGTACATATTTTTAATTTTAAGGATCATTTCTTAAAATATTTTTTTCACATAAACAACTGACAATAAATCTTGAAGAAATCACTGGTGCTGCCTAGATTGGCAAAAATGAATTCTCTTATTTATTAAACTGATACCTAATGTTATCAAATATTCAAAAGAATATACATCTATCAAGTTATCATCTTTAAAAACAAAAAGAAATGGTTTCATAGTATTGCAGACCAAAGAACAGGTAGATCAAGCCTGATAAAATCTAAGGAGGCCTCTATGGTATAGATGGCAAAGCAGAAAACCATTTTAGTGGCTTTGACAGTGGCTTGTACTTAGCACATTTAGTATAGTAAAGGATAACAGAACTAGACCATTAGATAGTAAACCAAGAATCTGTTTAAATTTTAAGCTTATATGATATCAAGCAAATTGGAAAATCTAAAGTAAGACCAAATTTATTCGCATTAAATAAACACCGTAATGTGAAACTGTAATTTATTTATTTAACCGTAAAGGGAATAACTACACTTTCAGATGTATTTCCATTCTTATCTCGAGTTACAACTTTCCAATAATATGATGCTTTAGAGATTAATTCAACATTTTCCAGTTTTGTCTCTATAACTTCTCTTTTTAATAAAGTTAGCGTGGTTGTAGTGCCCAAATAAATATCGTAGTTAAGGATGTCGTTATCAGCATCACTTCCAGTCCAAGTTAATGTAGTTTTACCTGCTACTGTGGTTACCACTTGATCCCTATTAGGTGATAAATTATCTGCAGGAAATGGAGCATAAGAAGTTATTCCACTTCCAGCATTATAAAACTTCCAACTTTCACTCTTTGCTGTTTTAGGAGAAACACTTGCTTGGGCTGTTACGCTCCAACTGTAAGGTGTATTTCTATTTAAGTTAGCCGTATACTGATTTTGATCTGTAGTAAAATTTGTAACGGTATTGTTTAGCAAATCTTTAATCGTGACAGTATAAGATGTAGCATTGGCAAACTTGTCCCATTTTAACTCTACTGCACTCTGGTTAGCAGATAATACAGTCCCAGTGATACAAATACTATTTTGTACTGGAGATGTTAATGTTATTACACCAGTAGGTTCTACTGGTGCTGGAGGAGTGGGATCAGGTGCGTCGCCATTGTCGCAGCTTGCCAAGAGTAAAAAGGCGATAAAAATAAAAGCTAGTTTTCTCATTGTTTTAAAATCTTGTAAGCTTGTTTTTGATCAGCTGTTATAATTTGCACTACGTACATACCTGCGTTATAACGACGAAGATCTATTTGTAAATAACCTTCAGTTCCTGATTCGGTTTTGTTGTATAACAACTTCCCACTTAAATCAGAAATTTTCACTGTTACGGATTTTGAATTTAAAATACCTAAATCAATCTTCATCCAATCGACTACAGGATTTGGATATATATTTACGCCAGCAAGACTAATTTTTTTCTCAATCACTCCTTGGCAAGTCAAATTGGATGATATTTTTATGATGTTAACTAATGAGGGCAACCTCACTTCAAAATTTTGTGATGTTGTTTGATAAACTACGCCATTTACATCGATATAATATTGTGAAGCTCCCCCAAGTGTTAAGCTAACTCTTTGCTGGTCTGTTTTAACGTTTGCATAAACGCTTAAGTCCTTTGGTTCATTAACATTAACAGTGTAGCACGCTTGAAAAGATGGATTGCCTACAATGCTAATGCAAACTGTATAAGTTCCACCAGCTAAGTTTTGAATTTCTTTCAGCGTGCTAAAAGAATAAACATTACTAAAATTATTTGGCCCTGTTACTAAGGCTGAATAGCTATAATTGGTAGCATTCGACTTTACGGTTATTGATCCGTTATTACTGCCCTTGCAAGTAACACTAGTTGTACTAACGCTAAAATTGTTGGTTGCTAAACTAGTGATAGTTACACCTAGCGTAGCCGTTTTCATTAAATTAAAATCATTAAAAATCTCCACTACACTTATATTAGCAACTCCAGCATTTCCCCATGTTACTTTCACTTTATTACCATCTGGCACCATACTGGCACTTCCAGTCACAGTCCACAAATAAGTGCTATTTGGGTGCAAAGTGGCCACATATTCTATATCTTTCGAATAACTCATTACCTGAGCTGGCCCTATAATTACAGGTTCGGCAACGTCTTGAACTGTAACTTGTAATATATATTTTGCTCCTGTAGCACATCCATTTTGTCCATAAGCCTCAATGGTGTAAATACCTGGTTGTTTCCAAATTATTTCAGCACTGCTATTCTGATAATTGGTTTGTGAAGCTCCTTCTGCTTTCCAAGTATAGCTCACACCTGAAACCACAGGCAATTTATAAATAGCAGACTCGCCTCTAGCAACAATTCTATCTCCAACAATGTAGTTAATGGTAGGTGCTTCCTTTTTCGAAGTAAATTTAAAAATCGCACCATCACCTCCTACCGCGTAAGCATTATCTCCTACTACTCTTAATTTGCGAACATCAACTCCAGCATTGTAGATTTGTGTCCAAGTCTCTCCCCCATCAAATGTTTCATAAATTAAGGCACTATAATAAAAGGTAGAGATCAAATAACCATGATAGCGATCAAGGAAAGAAAAACTATAGCTATTCAATTGCAATTGTGTTCTAATCTCCGTCCAAGTAGCGCCTCCATTTGTAGTTTTATAAAGCTGGCCATCTGTTGCGCCAAGTAAACCATTCTGTTCATCAAAAAAATGAACCGCAATTGGCACGCTTATACTTGATGGATAAAATACATTGGTCCATGTAGCCCCACCGTCTATAGTTTTAGAAAAACCAGATCCTATCCCGTAAGCATAACCAACTTGGGCATTAAGAAATTGAAATGATGGGCTGCTTATAACTATGGCAGTATGTACTTGTTGCCAAGTTGTTCCTCCATTTGTTGTTCTAAAAATTACATTGCCACTTGATATTACACCATTTTGGGCATCCATAAAATGGATATCAAAAACCGATGTTGTTAAGGCAATTGTTACTTTGTTCCATGTTTCACCACCATCAGTTGTTTTGTAAAGAGAAGGATAGGCACCGCAAAAGCCTAAATCTTTCGAAACAAAGAAACTTGTTGAAACCCCATAGCTAAAATCTAAGGTAAGATTCATCTGTTTCCAGGTAATTCCTCCATCAATGGTTTTAAAAGAATTGGTTCCAAAAATATAGCCTATTTTATCATCAATCCAATTTGTGGTAGCAACTTTAGTGTAACTAACCCATGATCTTTTTTCCCATGCATTACTACCAGATTTTAAGAAAATGGCGTGGCTCGAATAGTCATTGTAAGTATTGCCCCATCCAACAGCACAAAGTTTATCCCCAGTGGCATTCGCTGCAAAGGCTTTTATTTGAGGTCCACTAAGCACATTAGCTTCCTTTGTCCAAGTTAAACCTGCATCTATAGTTTTGTATATATTATCATAATATGTATTTACCAGATAAGCTGTATTGGCATTGATAAATGTTATTTTAGCTGCTGGTAAAGTAGTACTGATTTTATTCCAAGATAAGCCGGCATCAGTACTTTGGTAGATATTTCCATTTTGATCGCTTAGATAACCTACACTTGAAGAAGTGAAGTTTAAGGTCAAAAAGTTTGTATTGCTAGAGATACTTGTCGGAAGGTTGACGGCTTGCCAAGTATCTCCACCATTTGTGGTTGTAAAAAATGATTTCGAAGCGCCAGCAATGAATCCAGTCGTTTCATTAATAAATGACATTGCATATTGTAAATTTGAAGAACTTGGCATAGTTAACTTCTTCCAACTTTTTCCTCCATTCGTAGTTTTATATAATTTATTCTCCCCAAACAAAAATCCAACATTAGCAGAATAAAAATACATTCTCGATAAGTAGGGATATGCAATATCTGGTTTCTCTAATTCAAACCAAGTATCGCCACCATTTTCAGTTTTTAACAAGAGGTTGTCATTGGTGATATACCCAACTTGCTCAAACATTTTAATCTGATTTAAACTTGAGGTTACGTTTGAAGGCACTATCCTCCAATCTTTACCATCATTTTCTGAGACAATTATCTTTCCACCAGTTCCAACAGCAATTAGTTTTGTACTAGTGTAGGCAACATCATTTAATGAATATGTAAGCAATTCGGCAGCTGTTAAACACTGACTTGTTACTATCTCTTGAATATCATTAACCTGAATTATAAAGTTTTTTTGAAATGAATTCCCACTTGGAGTACTTGCTATTACACTAACACTGTAAATTGATTTTAATTCAAAATCAAAGCTGCGTAATGCCTTTAGCTGATTATTTTCAATTTTAAAGTTACCGTTTCCATCACCCCCATTTGCAAATGTATAGACAGTTCCAATGGTATTTGTAAAATTAAATGTTCCAATTGCATATCCTGCAGTTATATTCTCGTCAATTCGATTATTACTTAACGTGAAATCAGGTATATCTTCAGCAAATGTTATATTTTTAGCCAATGCCGACCCACTATAAATTACTGCTGGAGTTGTTTTTCCTGTTGCAATAGCAGATAGCGTGGTAGAAAAAACACCGTTTTCGTTATCATCACTTTTGATGATTAACTTTCCTTTAACAATCTCTTCTATTACCGGAGCATACAATAAATTAAAAGTGGTTTGTGTACCAGGGGGAATGTTTTTCTTAGGTTGCCCAGTTACGTAAAATGGTGCGCCAACTACACTAATTTCTGCCAAATTCAAATCTTTTGTCCCGGTGTTTGATACCGTAATCAGCAAGTTATTTATATCATTGGCTTTACTACTAATGTTAAAAACCCCCTTATTTAATAAACTTGTATTTACATTTTTTACCGTTAGCATCGTTCCTGCTGAATTGTTCCATAGATCTACCTTATTGGGAACAGTTGGTTTGGCAACAGTAAAAAATAGGTTATTATTAAATTCAAACAACTGATCTGCGTTTGAAGGATTGGTAAATTCACTTTTAGCTGTAGTCCCATCATAACTCCAAAGCTGGCTAGAGGTATTGTTAAAATATATTTTAGAACCTACTACCAATGGTGTTTTACTTGGTTCTAGCTTCACATTGGCTGCTTGTGCCGTTCCTGCCACAGTTCCGTCACTTGTCCACAAATAATAATCGGTACTTGATGCAAAACATAACTTTCCATTAAAAGCCACAAAATTTTGCATGACAGAATTTGATTGATGTCTTAACCAAGGAAAAGATTTTAACATAATCGTTCCGGCAGCGGTACCATCACTCTTCCAAAGTTCATCGGTATAAACACTCGAGCCATTATCAACTTGTGCTGAAAAGAACATATTATTGCCAACTGCCGTAAGGTTAGTAACTGTTATATTTCCATAAACTGGAGGTTCAAACGATTTAAATAAGACAAAGCTATCATTAGCTGGATTTAATTTATAAAGCCTCCATTTTTGTCCGGATGAATATTTAGTAGCAAATACTAAATCGTTATTTATTACTGTAATTAAATCTGTAGACCCATAATCATCAATCTGCAAAAGCTTTGTTCCTGCAGTAGTTCCATCAGATGAATATAAATTCCCGTTATAACTTCCGCCATTGAAATAAAGTTTATTGGCTACTGTTCTCAGTTGATTGAGTCCAACGTTTTCACCTCCAAAAACTTTTACTGTACCAGCAGCAGTCCCATCTGTTTTCCAAAGTGAACTATCATAGTTATTTAAATTGCAGAAAAAATATAAAATGCCGTTGCAAATGGTAAACTGCCTCGGAGAAGACCCAGAATTTCCTGTCCCAGTTCGGTTAGGATTGATATCCTTTAACATCACCGTTCCCGCAGCAGTACCATCACTCACCCATAATTCCTGTCCATTTACGACATCAGTTGCAGAGAAATAGATCTTCCCATTATATGCAATAATATTTTGAACATTAGCGCTATTGAATCCTGGATTAATGTCTTTAAGCATAACTGTTCCCTCTGTCGTCCCATCAGACTTCCAGAGTTCTATACCACTAGACTCATTACTTGCAGCAAAAAAGAAAGCATTATTTAATTTAACAAAGGAGCCAGCAGAAGTAAAATTTTTCACAAACGACTGTCCGTAAAGTTGACCAGCTATACAAAACAGTATAAGCAGAAAGAGGGAGCGCTTTTTCATCAGGGTGATTTGTTGATGAAGATAATATAACTAAATAAATAGTCCAAATTTTTTTGCTCATTATATGTATTAACATATATTAATCACTAAGAGCTCTCCACAGCCTAGTCTTATTAGATATAATTAAAATAATTTGTCGCCCATTCGCAAAGCTTAAGGAACATACCGAATAACTTAACACAATTTGAAGGGGTACTATTCATATTTGATAATATGTTTCTAAAAAAAAACAGTGATTTAACAGGGGCCAATTCCTAATAAAACTCATTGAGGTTGTTAGCTGTATCCATCAACAAATCAGTAGCAATCTAAATTGACCTTCATTTTCTTGTGGTGCTCGATGAACGCAAGGCAAAACCTGTTGTCCGGGATGCGCTACTGCCAATTTCCACAAATGGCCAACGCCTAAATTAAAATGATCAGCATCAGGTTTAGGTTGATAATGTAAATCGAAGGAGTATTCCTTCAAAAAATCTTCAAATCCTGTTTCTGCACCATCGTACAATTCGCTAAGTTTTTTTCGAATCTCGGGAATCAACACCTTTTTTTCAACCTGATGATTAGGGATGATATCACTCGCGGCGCCGTAATAAGTACATAAAAAAGTATCGGCTGCAATTGGCGAACGATCTACGTGATAAGAATAGACATCGGTTGAAATGAAATCAAATTCCTCATCTCGCTCGTAACTTTTAAGTAAATTGAGGGTGGGCAATGCGCCAAAATCTGACAACGAATTAAAATCCTTAATGATAATTTCTCTGGCGATGTTGCCTTCCTCTGATAATGGCAAAGCTAAAAGCTCTTCCATGGAAATATCGGTAACATTTTCTTTTAATTGGAGCTTGGCAACAATCTCCTTAAAATCTCCTGCTAAATCTCTTTCCCAACAAATTGCATTGACACGCCCTTGAAAACTTGTATTTACAAGTTCATCGAATGTGGAAACAATTCCAACTTGGTTGTTATCATGAAAGCTGCTTTTCATATAGGATTTGGTCAAGGCTAATCCAGCACCGCTATGGTTAGCTGAATGATACTTGCAAAACTGGCAGCGTCCGCACTCGTTTTTGCAGTAACTTGCATCCCTTTCATGGCATTGAAGACAAATCTAGCGAGTTGCAATGCATCCTGTGTATTTTTAATTTCTCCACTCTCCTGCCCTTTTTTAATGACTTGAAAAAAAGCGGCTTCCATTTGTTGTTCGTTTTGGCAAACCAATTTATTTACCTCCCGATCATGTGGAGCTACCTCTACTTCAGCATTAACCAAGAAACAGCCTTTCTGTTGTTGATCACCTAGTAAATCATTGGTGGCCAACTCCAACAATTTTATCACCGTTTCTTTTGCCGAAGTTGATTGATTAATGATTTCATTGATTCTTGCATTTCCAGCTAACTGATAGCTTTCTAATGCTTTTAGATACAGCGTATGTTTATCGCCATAAGTATCGTACAAACTCGATCGGCTAATACCCAGCCCATCTACCAAATCTTGCATAGACGTAGCGTTATAGCCTTTGTGCCAAAAAAGCTGGATTGCCTTGGTCAGCACCTCATTCTCATCAAAATCTTTCGTTCTTGCCATAACCAGAAATAGCCTTGCTTAATAAAGCAAAGCTATTCATTTTAAATTAATTCTTGTAAATGAAAGGCAATTACCTTACTCCACCACTCGCAATCA
>SEDG01000922.1 GCA_004295885.1 Pedobacter sp.
TACCTCACTTACACCGGCAACAAAAAAGGCGATCCCTGGTGTGCGGCATTCGTGAGCTGGGTTTACGGGCAGGCTGGTTATGTACAACCGAAAACGGCTTGGAGTCCTAACTTGTTTCCCTTGGCAAGGCAAACGTTAAAGCCGCAGGTGGCCGATGTGTTTGGGATTTATTTTCCTGATCTAGGTCGCATTGCACATTGTGGTTTGATAGAGAGAAAGCAAGGTAATTGGATTTATACCATAGAGGGCAATACCAATGTAGTAGGGAGCAGGGAAGGGGATGGGGTTTACCGAAAGTTGCGGCATTCAAGAACCATTAAGGTCTTTGCAGATTGGGTAAATGAGCCCGTAAAGGAGGAGGAAAAATGAAAAAGTTAATGATGATTATTTGTGCTTTTTTGGTGCTGGGCTGTGGTAGCTTAAACAAGCATAAGTTATTCAGCAAGCACATAACGAAGGAAACGCTGGCTTCTGAAATTGAGGAGACGCTGAAGGTACAGCGGTCAATTAATATTCGAGATAGTAGCGACAACAACCTAGAGTTTATCATTTGGCCAAAGGGTCCCTTTACCTTTTCTCCATCTACTGGTTTTGTAGGCGAGGCCTTTAAAATGGAAGTTAAACGCAAACAGGCCCGTTTACTTGAGTTAAGTGAGCTCACAACAGCTAACAAACAAGCTACCACAAGGCTTAAACAAGCAAAGGAGGCTGTGGTAAAGCAAAAAGAGAAAAAAGTGGAATGGGAGGGGAAAAGTTATGGGCTTGGTGTTTTAGTTTTAGCTATTGCGGTTGGCCTTTGGTTGGTTTGGAAAAGACTGAAACTAGGCTTAGGCATAGGTGGCTAATGTTTTGGGATTGTCTTAGCGGTTATAAGGCGAGCGTCAGACTCAACCAAGTTCGTCATCTCGACTTTACGCGTCATCTCGACGATAGGAGAGATCTATACGTCGAATTCAACTAGCAGATCTCTTCCCGGATATAAATCGGGACAGGCTGTCGCTCCCGAAGAAGTCGGGACAAGTGCGCTACCGATGTAGACTATAGCAGGGGCGAATTACGCTGGCGAATTGAGTCTCCCAACCTAAGAACCTCAACTCCTAACTCGAACCTCCCAACTTCACCCTAACCCCCTTCCTAACCTCTAACCTCTTCCTAACCCTCTTTGTCTCTCCCCTCACAAGTTAACTTTAGATTAAAAAACTAAAAATTGTATGTTAAAATGAGCCTAAGGTACCTTTTTTAAGGCTATCGTTTTGTTAGTGTAACATTTACACTTGTTTTTTGACTATAATATCGTAATTTAGCGACACTTACCTTGTTTTATTGCTGCATTTCGCGATAATTAGGTGTTAGTTTGAAATATTTTTAGATTTTTTAAAGAAATCATCCCTATGCTCTCTTTTTTTAAAACAAAATCGCCATTAGTAACCGATCTAAGTTGGCTCGGTGTAGATTTACACTCCCATTTGTTGCCTGGTTTGGATGATGGTGCGCCAGATTTAGAAACATCTTTGTTTTTAATTAAAAAACTGAATGAATTGGGATTTCATAAGTTCATTTGTACGCCTCACATCTTTAAAGAGTTGTATCCTAATACACCAGCAACCATTAATGCGGCATTGCAAACTGTGCAAACTGCTTTGCAAAAGGAAAAAGCTGCAATAGAAATACTGGCAAGTGCGGAGTACATGATTGATGGTGATTTTGACATCCAAGAAGAACTGCAGGGTATGCCTGGCGAGTACCTTTTGGTTGAAATGTCTTATCTCTCTGAATCGCCAAACATTGAACAAACTATTTTCGACTTGCAAAT